>JAJDEX010000541.1 GCA_029259575.1 Planctomycetota bacterium
ATCGCCGCCGACGCCATGGCCCATGCGGTCCTGGAAGATCCCGAGGTCGTCGGCCAGATCGCGGCCACCTTCGGCGAGGACGTCCTCTTGAGCGACGGATCCGTGGACCGGCCGGCCCTCGGAGCCTTCGTCTTCGCGGACGCGGCGAAACGTCGCCAGCTCGAAAGTTGGATCCATCCGCGTGTTCGTGCGAACATCTGGGCCGACCTCCGTCGAGCCCGGGCTGCCGGGGTGCCCGTGGTCGTGTTGGACGTGCCGCTCCTCCTGGAGAACGACGCTCAACACAACCTGCGCTCCGAGTGTGATCACCTGGTCTTCGTCGAGGTCTCCGCCGAGGAGCGGGATCGTCGTGCGCGACGTGACCGCGGTTGGGCGGCCGGGGAAGTCGAACGTCGCGAGGCGGCGCAACTTCCCCTGGCCGAGAAACGTGCTGCGGCCGACGCCATCGTCGACGGCAACGGCAGCCTCGCGGAGTTGGAGCAAGACGTGCGCTCCCTGATGCACCGACTCGGAATCGGCGAGCCCCCCACCGCAATAGACGTTTGACTGCCAGGCCATTTCCACAGGCCGCCCGCACCATGAAGCCCGCCTTCAAGAAGAAACCGTTCAAGTTCAAGAACAAGCGCCCCCGTCCGCCCAAGATCGGCCAACTGCATCTCGATTACGAGGCGTTGCCGAAAGACCTGGACGAGGACGCGATCGAAGAACTCGTCGCCGCGCTCCCCAAACGCAAGAGCAAGAAGAAGCTCGAGCCCATCGAACAGGACGACTTCCTGGCGATGAACCTGGGCGACATGCACGACCTGGCCGAGGACGAGAAGGTCCCGGACTTCACCGGTCGCAACCGGCGCGACGCGATCTGGCAGATCACGTCGCACCGCTTGAACACGCACAACCCGGTGCGCGTCACGGGCGTCGTCGACGTCTGGGACAACAAGCACCACTTCCTGCGCACGCCGCACACGGACTACATGCCGGCGGAAGAGGACGTGTTCATTCCGGCATCGATGGTCGAGGATCACGGACTGATCCGCGGCATGACCGTGACCGGCCTCCTGCGCGTGAACGGCGAGGGCGAGAAGTACCTGTGCCTCGCAGAGATCGAAGAGGTCGATGGCGGTGATCCCGAGGACGCCGCCGGTCGCGCACCGTTCAAAGAACTCGTGCCGCTCTACCCGGAGCAGCGCATGATCCTGGAGGGCACCAAGGACAACCCCCTCGAGATGCGCATCGCCGACCTGATCACCCCGGTCGGGCGCGGCCAGCGTGGCCTGATCGTCGCACCGCCGCGTACGGGTAAGACCGTGCTGCTGCAGATGCTGGCGAAGTCGATCGTCAAGAACTCGCCCGACGCGCACCTGATGATCCTGCTCGTCGACGAACGTCCCGAGGAGGTCACCGACTTCCAGCGCACGATCACGGGCCCCAACGTCGAGGTCGTGGCCTCCACGTTCGACGAACCCGCCGCGCGCCACATCAAGGTCGCCGAGATGGTGATCGAGAAGGCCAAGTGTCTGGTCGAGTCGGGTCGCGACGTCGTGATCCTGCTGGACTCGATCACGCGACTCGCGCGTGCGTGCAACACCGAGGCGCCGTCCAACGGCAAGCTGCTGTCGGGTGGCCTCGAGGCCACGGCGTTGCAGTTCCCCAAGCGCTTCTTCGGCGCCGCGCGCAACATCGAGGACGGCGGTTCGCTGACGATCCTGGGCACCGCGCTGATCGAGACCGGCTCCAAGATGGACGAGGTCATCTTCGAGGAGTTCAAGGGCACCGGCAACATGGAGATCGTGCTCGATCGCCGCCTGTCGGACCGCCGCATCTTCCCCGCGATCGACATCAACCGGTCGGGCACGCGCAAGGAAGAGCTGCTCTTCACGCAGGAGGAGATCGAGCGCGTCTGGATGCTGCGCAAGGTCCTGAACGAACTCGATCCTGTCGAAGCGATGGAGATGCTGATCTCGAAGATGTCGAAGACCAGCGTCAACGCCGAGTTCCTGATGAAGATCGGCGGCTGATGCGGATCCTGATCGGCGTCGGACGCTGGGAGGCGATCGGGGGCAGCGAGCGTTATGCGCTCGATGTCACCCGCTCCCTGGCGCGCGCCGGTCATGACATCACGGTCCTGTGCGGCGGCGGCGAGGCGCCGTTGCCGCGCGGGGTGCGTCGCATCGAATTGAACGGATTCGGTGACCTGTGGGCCCACGAGTCGCGCGCCGAACTGGCGGGCATCCTCGCCGGACTCAGCCCCGACGTCGTGCTGCAACTGTCCCCCACCGCGCCGTGGGTCAGCGCCGAACTGGTCCGCGCCGCGCCGCTCGTGCGGTTCGTCCAGGACCACACGCTGTTCTGCCCCGGCTTGAATCGTCTGCACCGCGACGGCGGCCGCTGCGAGGAGCCGCCCGGAGTGGCGTGCCACAAGCGGTTGTTCCTGCGCGCCGGTTGTCGCGATCTCAGGCCCGGGCGCGGTGCTTTGGACCGCATCAAGGAACGCACCCAGGAGCTCGACGTCCATCGCGATGCCGCGCGTTTGCTGGTCGCTTCGGGATGGATGCGCGATCAATTGGTCACCGCCGGCATCCCGGCGGACAAGGTCACGATCCTGCCCTACCCGACCGTCGCGGCGACGACCGAATTGCAGTCCGCTCCGTTGTCGCTCGAGCTCGAGGCATTCCTCGCCGCGGGTCCCGCGCCCGTCATCGTGTCCGCGCGCTTGGTGCCGGAGAAAGGCGTCGACGTGGCGTTGGACGCGTTGGTCAAGCTGCGTCATGCACGCGCGGTGATCGCGGGCGACGGCCCCTTGCTGAACGAGTTGCGCGAGCGCGCGGCCGTGCTGGGCTTGAACGAACGCGTGCATTTCACCGGCTGGATCGACCACGGCCAGGTCGAGGCGCTCCTGCCGCGCTGCTCCGTGCTGTCGATGCCCTCGACCTGGGACGAGCCGTTCGGCCTGGTGGGCATCGAAGCGATGGCCCACGGCGTTCCGGTCGTCGCCTCGGACGTCGGCGGCGTGCCCGAATGGCTGGCCGAGGGCGAGGGTGGCGTACGCGTCGTCCCCGGTGACGCCGCGGACCTCGCGCGCGTGCTGCGCGTCTGGCTCGCCGACCCGAGGTTGCGCGAGCGCATCGGCCGCGCTGGCCGCGCGCGCGTGGAGCGCAGTTTCCGCCCACGGCAGCATGTTGTGGCGTTGGAGACGATCCTGACCAACGCGTCCCGAACCTCGGTTCGCGTGTACTGAGTTGAAATGGAGAAATGCCATGATATTGAAAGCCAGCTATGCCGCCTCCGGCATGACGGTCGCGATGATCGTGCTCGCCCTCGCCGGGATCGCTGTCGTCTTCAGCGCCTTCCAGGGTGAGTGGTACGGCGCCGTCAATGGCCTGTCGCTCGCCGTCTTGGGTCTGATCCTCGGCATCGTCTCCGAGATCGGCGTCAACCTCGCCGACAGCCACAACTCAAAACTCCCGCCCGAGTCGACGAAGTCGGAAGGATGATCCCAACGGGAAGCCGCAGGACGTCGCTTCGTGAAGTCGAGCAAGTGGAACGCTAATCTGCGGCGATGAGACAGAGTGCTCCCTTCGCGTTGATGACGTTGTTCTTGGCTTGGATCGCGTTCATCGGCGCAGCCATCTGGTGCGTCGATGCGGCGATCGAACTCCGCGGCGTCTATCACCAGTCGATCCTGAAGAGCGACTCGTTCACCAAGTCGCTCTTGGTGCGCATCGCGCCCGGCCTGATCGCGATGGCCGTCACGGCGTACGGCGGAGTCCTCGCCGAGATGAGCCTCAACCAGAAGCGCTACCAGAGCAAAGTTCACGAAGAGTACGAGTGACCACCGACCCAGCGGGGTGGCTCAACCCGTCGGGTCGGACTCGATCAGCGTTTGGGCGAGGCCGCGGCGGACTTGGCCCACTTGGCGACGCGAATCGGTGACGCGGTCGAGATCCTGCAGGGCCAAGGCCATCCAGAGCAATTCCTCGCGGCGACCGGCCAACCCGGCGTCCAACGCATCGCGCCACAAGGCGGCCAGGTGCTCTTGCGCATCCTCGCGTTGGTCCAGGTGCTTCCAGTGCACGAGCAATCGATTGCGTTCGATCGCGGCGAGTCGCAACGACTCGGGGATCACGCGGCCGATCGTCCCCATGTGGTGATGCTCGACGACGGACTCGGGTACCTCGACCACGCGGCCACCGCGGCGCCACATCGTCAAGCCCAGGTCCAGGTCCTCCATGTAGAAGGGCTCGAACAGCGGATCGAAACCGCCCTCGTCCAGGAACTCCTGGCGTCGCACCAGCATCGCGCCACCGATCGGGAACGGGATCGAGTTGATGGCCGTTCCGCGACGCGGCTTGCGTGGCACGAGCACCAACCGACCGTCCTCGACGACCAGCGCCTGGTGCGATTCGATCTTGTCGGGGTCCCCGTCCAGCAGGATGCGCGGCGTCGCGGCCAGCACGTTGCGGTCCTCGAGCGCGTCGATCAGGGGCTGCAGGAAGCCCGGACGCACCTTCACGTCCGGGTTGAGCGCCAGCAGGAACTCGGTCATGCCCAGCCGCGCACCGGTGCGTAGCGACTTGCCGAATCCGCCGTTCTTCTCGCGCACGAGCACGCGCACGCGGCCCGGGAACTGGTCCCGGACCCAGTCCGACAACACGTCGCGTCCGGTGTCGTCCACCAGGTGAACGTCCTCGTCCTTGCCGCGCGCATCCAACTCCGCCAGCAGCGGCGGCAGGTGACGGGCCAGCAGCTCTTGGTCCTCGAGCGCGGGCAGCACGACGGTCACGCGGTCGGTCATGGGCGGACCTCCTCGTGAGCCTCGATCGGCGACGGTGACTTCGCTGCGGGCGTCGGGCTGGGGACCATGTCCCAGCGCCGGGCGCGACCGGCGACGCGCGTCGCGTGGATGCGGCCGAGCCAGCCTTCCGACGCGCGTTGCACGACGGACATCTCTTCGCGGCGCCAGGCCAGCTCCTCCATCATGCGTGCCAACTCGGCGCGACCTCGTTGAAGTTCGGCGTCCACCTGATCCGGAGCCAGCGGAGGCGCGTGGGCCAGGTCCGGCGCGCCCTCGGAGAGCGATCGCACGAGACTGGCGAGCTCGCGGCGCATCCACGTCTCGTGATCGGCGAGTGCGCGCAGCTCGTCGCCCACCGATGCGAAGGCAGCTTCGATCGCGGGCACATCGTCCGCGTTCGGATCGGCTGCGTTCGAGTCGGCCATTCGCTGGCGGGGCGCGGCTGCGACGAGGCGCTCGCGCAGGTCGTGCAGGTCGTTCGTGCGGTCCTCTTGAACCGACTCCAACCAATCGCGCTCCTCACGCAGCGCGGCCACGGCCTTGCGCACTTCGCTCAACCGATCGCGCAACTCACGCCGCTCGACGTCGTACGACTCGCTGACGTCACGCAGCCAATCGCGTTCGCGCACGATCGATTCCTGTTCCCGTTCGGCGGCTTGCACCTGGGTCTCGTACCAGGCGACGCGACGCTCCAGATCGGCCAGTTGCTCGGCGTACCAGCCCGAGCGGCGTTCGAGTTCGGCGCGCGCGGTCTCCAACGAACGCACGGTGCGGCGCAACCAGTCCTGGGTGCGGCGTGACTCGACCTCGGCATCGCGCAAGCGGGAACCGCGCCCGACCGCGCGCGCCAGGAACGTGCGCGGATCGGCCGTCAGCCCCATGCGAGCGCCGAGGACCTCGAGCCCGGCGACGACGCGGTCGAACAACTCGCGCGTGCCGAGTCCATCGAGCTCGCGCACGCGTTCGGCGAAGGCCTCGACATGAGCGGGCAGGGCGGGACGCGCCTGGCGCTCCGCGGATTCCTGGACCAGTTCCTCATAGGTCGCCACGTACTCGCCCGCCTCGTCATTGATCGAGATCGGGGTTTCGATGCCCCTGACGAGCCGATCCAGCAGGAACGACTCGTCCAGGAATCGCCGCAGCGTGCTCGTCCAGGCGTCCAGATCGCCCTGTTTCACCAGCAGGCCGTCGACGTCGTCGCGCACGCTCTCGCGCAGCGCCGGCGTGTCCGCGACGACGACCGGACGGCGCGCGGCGAAGGCCTCGCGAATCACGAACGGTGCGTTCTCGATCCAGAGCGACGGCACCAGCAGGACGTCGATCGACGCCAGCACATCGGGCAGGCGACGAGGTTGGAAGCCGCCGTGCCAACGTGCGCCGACCTGGTCCGCGCGATCGCGCACGCGCTGGACGTAGGCCGCATCGCCCGAGTCGCCGAACAGGTGCAGCTCGACAGTACCGCGCGGCAGTCGCGCGAAGGCCTCGAGCACGACGTGCGCGCCCTTGTGCTGCAACATGCCGCCGACGAAGCCGAAGCGCAGCGGACGCTCGCTGACGTCGGGCGTGGTCGCGTTCGCGAACGGGCGCAGATCGATGCCACACGAACGTTGGTCCACCGCGCGACCGAGTTCTGCGGACAACGTGCGCGCCAGGTGTCGGCTGGTGGCGAAACGCCGGTCGAACCGCGCGAAGCCGCGTCGGAACGCCTCGCCACGCGCGTGAACGGCAGCGCGAGCTTGGTCCAAGCCCTGCGTGCGCTCGCCCTCCAGGATGCCGCGCAAGGTCAACCACGCCGCGTCCCCCAACTGGTCGCGCAACACGGTCCCGTGCGGGTCACCAAGGTTCGGCAGGGATTCGAGGAACGCGAGCGCGCGATCGGTGCGCGCTTGGCTCTCGACGTCGCCCGCGTCGAACGACTCACCGTCCGGGCGCAGCAACGTGTACGTGTCGTGGATCGGATAGAAGTCGTGCGCGGTATAGAGGCACGGCAGTCCGCGCCGCGTGACCTCCTCGATCGAACCGAGACCCAGCTGGATCAGGTGTTGGAAGTGCACGACGTCCGGCTGTTCCCGATCCAGAAATGCGCCGACCGCGCGGGCCAGGTCCGCGTCCGCGCCACGCGGTTCTGCGTTGAACCACGTGACGGCAAAGCTGCACCCGGTCAACGCGCGCTCTTCGCGACGCTGCGCGTAGGCGGCCAGGCCAGCCATGTAGCGCGGTGCGAAGACCTCGACCTGGTGTCCCATGCGCGCCAAAGCTCCGGCGAGAGCTTCGGTGTGGGTCTCCACTCCCGTGACCGCGTGGGGCGGCAGGCCGTGGACCATGAGGGCGACGCGCATGGCGCCAGCCTAGAACTGCCAAGAACCCGGTTCCAATCCGGCGTTCGGAACCCGAATCCATCCGGTGACAGAACGGTCCCGACCCGCTCGAATCGAGGTCCCCGCCCGGGAGGACACCTGGCTGGTTCCGGCCTGATTCGGGTCGTTCGGGCGCATCCGATACCGGGGCGGCTTGCCCAGCGTCCTCCTCAGCCCATGTACGCGCCGCCGTTGACGTCGAACCCCTGGCCGGTCGCGCCGCGGGAGTCGCCGCTGAGCAGCCACGAGATCGTGCCCGCCACCTCGTCCGGCTGGCCCATGCGGCCCAGGGGAACGTCCTGCATCGCGATCGCGAGCGCTTCCTTCTTGGTCACGCCCATGCCGCTGGCCATGCCGGCGATGCCCTCGTGCGCCATCGCCGTGTCGACCCATCCGGGGCAGACGGCGTTGACCTGGATGTCCTCGGGCGCGAGTTCGGCCGCCAGGGCACGGACCAGCCCCAGGATCCCGGCCTTGCTAGCGCAGTATCCGGTGTAACCAGGGACGCCGATGCGGGCCAGGATCGAGGACACCGCCACCAGTTGACGCGTGTCCGGACCCGGAGCCAGGTGGGCCTGGACCGCCCGGAACGTGTCGTAGGTCCCGGTCAGATTCGTCGCGACGAGGTCGTTGAAACGGTCCTCGCCGTCCGGTTCGTTCGGTCCGCCGATCCCGCTGTTCGCCACGGCACCATGGAACGGACCTTGCTTCTTGGCCGCACTCGCAATGGCTGCGTGCAAGGCCTTTCGATCGCGAATGTCGGCGCCCACGACGTGCGCGCCACCGATCGCGTCGGCCGTGGCCTGCAAGCGATCCGCGTCGCGGGCCAACAGGGTCAGGCTCGCGCCCTCCGCCGCCAAACGCTCGGCGATGGCGCGTCCGATGCCTGTTCCGGCGCCCGTGACGAGCAGGTGACGCCCCGCGTGGCGATCCGTGACGGCGGTGGGTCGCATCGCTCTAGTGTCCCTGGCTCTCGAGCCAACGCTCACAGTCGATCGCAGCCATGCAACCGCTGCCGGCCGCGGTCACGGCTTGGCGATAGATCGAGTCCGACACGTCGCCCGCGGCGAACACGCCTTCGACCGACGTGAAGGTGCGACCCGGCTCGGCGATCAGGTAGCCCTTCTCGTCCATGTCGAGCTTGCCCTCGAAGATCTTCGTGTTCGGCGTGTGGCCGATCGCGACGAAGAGGCCTTCGCAGTCCTTGACCTGGGAGTCCCCGGTGCGGGAGTCCTTCATCGTCACGGAGCTGATCTTGCCGTCGTCTCCGGCGTGGATGTCCGTGATCGACTGGAACAGGTCCCACTTGATCTTGGGGTTCTTCTGCGCGCGCTCGACCATGATCTTCGACGCGCGGAACTCGTCGCGACGGTGCACGATCGTGACCTCGCTGGCGTAGCGCGTCAGGAAGTTGGCCTCCTCCATCGCCGAGTCGCCACCTCCGACGACCATGACCTTCTTGTCCGGGAAGAACGCGCCGTCGCACGTCGCGCAGGCGGACACACCGCGACCCATCAGGGTCTTCTCGGCCTCGAGGCCGATCAGCTTGGCGGACGCGCCGGTCGACACGATCACGGCATGCGACTGGAACTCGTTGAAGTCGGTCTTCAACTTGAACGGGCGCACGGAGAAATCGACCTCGATGATCTGCTCGAAGTGGATCGTCGTGCCGAAACGCTCCGCCTGCTTCTTGAAGTCCTCCATCATGTCCGGACCCATGACGCCGTCCGGGTAGCCCGGGTAGTTCTCGACGTCGGTCGTGATGGTCAGCTGGCCGCCGGGCTGCATGCCCTGGAACAGAACCGGCTTCAGGTTGGCGCGGGCGGCGTAGATGGCGGCGGTGTAACCGGCGGGGCCGGAACCGATGATGATGACGTCGTGGACTTCGGACATGGGGCTGGGTGGCGGGCAGGGAGCGCCGCGGGAGCTGTGGGGAGAGCGCGGAGGGCGAGCAGTGTAGTCCGCTCGGCCGAGCCCTCAAGGGAGACCTCGCGCGACTGAGCGAACGGGCCGTGCGGCGTGCGGATACACTGCCGCACATGACCCAACGGGATGCGCACGCAGCGGGATCGGGAGCCGAGGAATCGGGCCAGGACGCCCTCGTACGGGCCTGGGAACCACGCCTGTTCGATCTGTCCTGCCGTTTGCGACGAACTTCCCGACGGGCGATCCAGGAAGCCATCGCCCAGGACGACCTACGGGCCCTGTCCACGCCGGTCGGTCAGGGCGCGGGGGACGTGACGTTCGGCCTGGACGAGGCCTGCGAGCGCGAACTCACCACCTGGCTCCTCGAGCAGGCCCAGTTGGGCCCGGTTTCCGTGCTGACCGAGGACCTGGGTTGGCGCCACATGGGACCGGGTGAGGCCCAAAGCGCGCCGGTCGACCTGCCCGGCTTCGATCACGGCGGCCCGCGCATCGTCGTGGATCCGGTCGACGGCACGCGACATCTGGCCTTCGACATCCGCAGCGCGTGGACGGTGTTGGGCCTCGCCGGTCCGGGCGACGGTCCGCCCAGAATGTCCGACCTGATCCTGGGCGAGGTCTCCGAGCTGCCCGATTCCAGGGCCGCCCACTATCGCCGTTTGTGGGCGACGGCGGGCGGAGGTTGCCGCTTCGAGTTGCGCGACCTCGGTGACGATCGAGTGCTGCGCGAGAACGTGCTGGTCGCCGACGACGACGATCGCATCGATCATGGGTACATGCCTTTCTTCGCTTATCACCCCCAATCGCGCCCGGAGATCGAGCGCCTGTCCGCCGACTTCTTCCAGAGGATCGAGGACTTCGAGAACGCCGACACTGCGCACTGCTACGACGACCAGTACATCGCCAGTGGTGGTCAACTCGCGCTGCTCGCGATGGGCACGTATCGCATGATCGTCGATGCGCGCGCCGAACTCGTGCGGCGTTCAGGGCAACCGACCCAAACGGCGCACCCCTACGACGTGGCGGGCGCCGTGCTCTGCGCACGCGAAGCGGGATGCATCGTCACGTCGATGGACGGCAGCAAGCTCGACTTCGAGCTGAACGCCACA
>JAJDEX010000542.1 GCA_029259575.1 Planctomycetota bacterium
GCCCTCCCCGTCCACGGAGGCCACGCCCTCGATGGGGACCGTTCGGGTGCTTGGAGCAGGTGGGCTCACGGCGGAGCGGTTGTTGCGGGTCGGCCCCGCGACCATCGCGTCGGGCTCCGCTTCGCGTAGATCGAGGACGAGGTCCATGGGCTCCGACTCCGCGTCCTCGGCGAACGCGAAACGGTCGAGCGCGAACACCGAGATGCCGAGGATCGTCGCGGTCGCGATCCAGACGCCGATCCCGATCGAGGGACCGACCTGTGTCGCACCGTTCGAGGCTGCACGCACGACGACCTCGCGAACTTGCGACAGATCCCCGACCTCGGTCGAGCGCGACAGCGCCGGGCCGATCAATCCTGCAGGCAGGAGTTTGCGCAGTCGCTTCAACCCGCGATGCAAGCGGACATGGACGGTGCCTGAATTGATCCCCAGGGCGGCGGCGATCTCGGCGGGGGACTCGTCATGCACAAGGCGTCGTTCGAGCGGCTCGGCATAGGTCGGCGGAAGTTGCGCGATCGCCTGGCGCAGATTCGCCTCGAGCTCCTTCGTCGCCGCATCGGCGGGTGGTGTGGACGGTTCTCGAGCGAGCAAGCGCTCGACGTCGGGCTCGCGACCTGCCTTGCGCCACGACGTGCGCAGCTGTCGCACGAGGATCCCCGTCAGCCAGGGTTCGATGCGCGCTTCCGCCCGGAATCGGTCCGCACCTTCGATGGCCGCGAGGAAGGTGGCCTGCACCGCATCCTCCGCCTCCTCGGGACGCGCGCCCAGGTGCCGGGAGAGCCCGATCAGTCGCGGTGCGACCCGGTCGAACAGCTTGCCGAGCGCTGCGGCATCCCCGCGCGTGCGAAAGCGGTTCCAGAGGCGGTCGTTGGGGTCGAACACGGCGTGGGAGGTGAGAGCACGGTGGGGGATCTGCTGCATGCGAACCATTGCCGTCACGAAGCTGGACCTTACCGCCCGAGCACGGGAAACTGCGCGCATGGCCCCCCGACGACAATACTGGCTGCTCAAGAGCGAGCCCGATGCGTTCTCCTTCGACGACCTCCTCGCGGCCCCCAAGCGGACCACCTGCTGGGACGGCGTGCGCAACTACCAGGCGCGCAACACCATGCGGGACGACATGAAGGTGGGGGACGGCGTCGTCTACTACCACTCGAACGCCAAGCCTCCGGGTGTGGCGGGCTTCGCCAAGGTCGTGCGGGAGGGCTACCCCGATCCGACGCAGTTCGAGAAAGGGCACGCCCACGAGGACCCCAAGGCGGACCTCGCGGACCCGCGTTGGATGATGGTCGACATCCAAGCCGTGCAGGCCGCGGAGCGCTTCGTGTCGTTGGACGAATTGCGTGGTGTGAAGGCCCTGGAGGGCATGGCGTTGCTCCAAAGGGGCCAACGGTTGTCCGTCCAACCGGTCTCGGCGGCGGAATGGAAGGCACTGGCGAGGCTCACAGGGGTCCCCCAGGCCGCTTTGAGCGTCTGAATCGCCCAGATACCGTAAGTGCTTGCTGGAACGGCATTTCCGTGTCTCTGGAGACCCTTTCCAGGCACTTCGAGGCGTCGGAAACGCCTTTCCTCGCGGGTTCCGGGTTGATCGAACGCGTTCCCAACGTGTCTCCTAGGGCCCTTGAGGCGGCCCGCGGGGGTCGCCCTGCCCCTCAGCGCCCCCGGCGATCCCCCAACCACCCCTATATACGACCATGAGCCAGTTCTTCGACAAGCTCGTTGAGACCATCGAGGCCACCCGCGGCGACGTTCAGAAGGCGGAGGACGGCAACAAGGCCGCCACCAGCCGCGTCCGCAAGTCCATGCAAGAGATCAAGAACCTCGCGCAGGACCTCCGCAAGGAGATGCTCGAGCTTCGCGACGCCGGCGGCGCACAAAGCTGAGCCTCGACGCTGTCGTACGGGGTGAAGACCCGCGTACGTCCCACCACGCGCTCCCGTTGGGGGCGCGTGGTTGTGTTTGAGGGACGCCCGCCACGCAGGCCGGGCGATGCGCTCCCGATGGGGGCGTGAGGTTGCGTTCGAGAGCTAGGCGCTCGTCAGGAAATGCGCGTCGGCATTGCCCTCGGGTTGGTCCTGCACGGCCGTGTCGCCGAAGTTGGGCACGCTCCACTCGTCCTGGATGCGGTTCAAGCGCCACCCGCGCAGCACCTCGGTGGGCAGCAGGCTGCGGTAGAGGTGCGGGAAGGGTTGCCCAGCGCGGGAGGTCTCCCAGCGCAGGTGATCCTCGACGGCCCGCGCATCGACCTCGACCAGCGTCACGGAAGCGACGTTCCGGAAGTGCAGCGCGAGGGTGCCGGCGATCTGCGCGGCGCTGGACATGTGGACGAAGCCCTCGGACGCGAGGCTGGGCGGACTCCACGGACCGCCACCCGTTTGGAGATGGGCGGCGAGGTCCTCGTCGCGGATCAGGTGGAAGATACGCGTCATCGGCCCAGGACCTCGAGCTCCGGAGCGTCGTTTCGCATCCAACCTGCGGCTCGTGCGCGCGCGGCGAGCGTGGCCAAGGCCGCTTCGCCGACCGTGCCCAGGTCGCGCGTGTGCTCGTTCACGTACAGCTCCACGTGCTGGAAGAGGACCTCGTCCGACAACTCCTGGGCGTACTTCGACAGGGTCGGCAGGGTGCCGCGCGGATCGGCCTGGCCCACCGCGAGCGAGTCCGCGATCACGGCCTGCAGCGTGCGCAGCGTGTCAGCGGAGAGCTCGCGCCGGGCGAACAGTCCGCCGAGGGGCAGCGGCGCGCGGGTTTCCTGTTCCCAGCGGGCGCCCAGGTCCTCGACGCAGGTCAGCCCACGCTCGGCGTAGGTGAAGCGACCCTCGTGGATGCAGACGCCGAAGTCGGCGGCGCCCTGCTCGAGTGCGGGCATCACGTCGCTGAACACGACGTGATCGATGCGCCCGACCCCATGGAAGAGGCGGTAGAGGAGGTGAGCGGTGGTGTGCGCACCCGGGCAGAGCACGCGCGCGTCGGCCGAAGGTGTGGTCCCGGGCCGGGAGGCGAGGAGCAGAGGTCCGTTGCCGAATCCGAGGGCCGAGCCCGTCGGCAGCACGCCCAGCGCCTCGGTGTGTTGCAGGGCCAGCGCGAAGCTGCCCTTGGCCAAGTCGAAGCGTCCAGCGGCGAGGCCGGCGTTGAGCTCCTCGATGTCGAGCAGTTCGAACGTGAGGTCCAGTCCGCGGCGATCCACCTGTCCCGTC
>JAJDEX010000543.1 GCA_029259575.1 Planctomycetota bacterium
CCGGACGCGCTCGCCAAGGCCCAACTGTGCGCCGAAATCGTCTGGGACCGCTTGGCCTACGACGGCTTCGAATACGGACCGGACGAGCGCATGGTCGAGTTCGTCGGCGCGGGCGTCTGTCACGCCGGTGTCCCCGGTGGAACGCTCGACGATCCGCCCGAGGTCGTGCTGCGCATGGGCGTCAAGGGACCCGACAAGGCCAAGGTCGCGCGCTTCGGCTCCGAACTCGTGCCGCTCGTCACCAGCGGCCCGCCCGGCGTCACCGGATTCGCCGGCGGCCGCCCCAAGGCCACCGAGATCATCGGCTACTGGCCCGCGTTGCTCCGCAAGGATCGCATCTCCACCACCGTTACCGTCTACGAGGCCTGATCGCCATGCCCAAAGTCCTCCTGCATCGCATCGCCCAAGCCCGTTCGGGCGACAAAGGCGAAGGCTCGAACGCCGGCGTCCTGGCCCGCTCCGCCGCGGCCTACGCCTGGCTCGCCGAGAACCTGACGTCCGACGTCGTGCAAGCTCACCTGGCCGGCATCAACGCCGGTGGTGTCGAGCGCTTCGAAGCGCCGAACATGCGCGCGCTGAACTTCCTGCTCGAGGACAGCCTCGGCGGCGGCGGTTCCGCGTCGCTGCGCACCGACGCGCAGGGCAAGACGCACGGACTCGCGTTGCTGCGGCTCGTGATGGACGTGCCGCAGGCCGTACTGGACGAGACGCCGGACCCTGAGTCTTCGTCATCCGGGAACGCCTGATGGACGTCCTGCTCGAGCTGCACGAGAAGGCGCGTCGATTGAACGCGCGCATCGTCCTGCCCGAAGCGCACGACGAGCGCGTCGTCCAGGCCGCTGCGCAACTCTCCGCCCGCGGACTCTGCCGACCCGTGCTCGTCGAAGCGCGTGGCATGGGCGACGTGCCCCCCGGCGTCGAGACGGTCCGCCCGTCCGCCGACCCGCGCACCCAGCATCTGGCCGCACACCTCTACGAACGTCGCCTGCACAAGGGCATGACGCCCGAGAAGGCCGCTACGCAGTCGTTGGATCCGCTGTTCTTCGCGGCCGGCATGGTCGCCTTGGGTCACGCCGACGGCGCGGTCGCGGGCTCGGTCGCCGCCACGGCCGACGTGTTGCGCGCCAGCCTGCAGATGATCGGCATGCAGGACGGCATCCGTACGGTGAGCTCCAGCTTCCTGATGGTGCGCGGCGACGAGGTCTATTCGTTCGCCGACTGCGGCGTCGTGCCGAACCCGACCTCCGACCAGCTGGTCGACATCGCGCTCGCCGCCGCCCACGGGCACCGCAAGCTCGTCGGGCACATGCCCAAGGTCGCGCTGCTCTCGTTCTCGTCCAAGGGTTCGGCCAGCCATCCGGACGTCGACAAGGTGCGCGAGGCCGCCGAGAAACTGGCGCTGCGCGATCCGGGCCTCACGTGCGACGGCGAACTGCAACTCGACGCGGCGATCGTCCCCAGCGTCGCGGCGACCAAGGCACCCCGCTCCCCGCTCGGCGGCCGCGCGAACGTCCTGGTCTTCCCCGACCTCGACGCGGGCAACATCGCCTACAAGCTCGCCCAACGATTGGGCGGCTTCACGGCCGTCGGCCCGTTGGTCCAAGGACTCCAGCGACCGTTCCTGGACCTGTCCCGCGGCTGCACGGTCGACGACATCGTGAACGTGGCGTGCATCGCCGCGGTGCTGTCCGCTTGACGCGAGGTCTTCCCATGCGACTTCAACATTGCGCGCTGATGATCGTCCTCGCTTCGACGTTCACGTCGTGCAAGCTGCTGGGCATCACCAACGAGAAGGTCGACTTCGAGCATCCCGTCGTCACCACGCCCTCGGGCGTCGTCGTCCAGGACCTCCTGGAAGGTCAAGGCCCCGCCGTGGAACCGGGCGACGAGGTCTCGGCACACGTCATCGTGTCGGTCCAAGGTCGCGACGTCCCGTTCTTCTCGAGCGCGGACATGGGCGTCCCGCTCACGATCGTCGTCGGAACGTTCGAGGACCTGCCCGGCCTGAACGACGGACTGCTCGGCATGCGGGCCGGTGGCGAGCGCAAGCTCGAAGTCCCGCCGGATCAGGGGTACGGGGACGACGGTGTTCCCGGCATGGTGCCGCCCGGGGCATTCTTGATCGTCATGATCGAGTTGCTCTCGATTGCGACGATCGACATTTGAACGGTTCCCGAGGTTGACGCCCCCGCGCGGGGTCCCAGACTGGTCGCGTCCCGTTCCCGGAGTTCCCTTGCGACGTCACCTCATTCCCCTTCTCGGCCTGCTGTTGGTCGCCTGCGGATCCCCGTCCCCCAAACAGACGTACCGCAGCACCCAGCGCGATCTCAGCCGCAGTTCGAACGCCTTCGACGCGGACACGCAGGAGCGCATCACCGACCGCGTCGCCCGACTGTGCGAGGAGTACCGCGCCGGCAAGATCCAGACCGCCGAGGACCTGCACTACACGGCCGCGGTCCTGTGGCGCGCCCAGGACGTCGAGTCCTTGGATCTCGGCATCGTCATCGCTCACCTGGCTGACCAGAAAGGTCACCCGAACTCGCTCAAGTACGCGGCCTACGCGACGGATCGCCAATGCCTCATGCGCGGCAAGCCCCAGCGCTACGGAACGCAGATGGCCTATTCGCTGGTGAACGATCGTTGGAGCCTCTACGCCACCAACCCGATCACGACGGACCAGGAGCGCGCGAAGATGGGGATTCCGCCCCTGGCCGATCTGCAAGCCAGGGCCGATCGCAAGAACGCCGAACCGAACACGCTCCCGCTGGGATCCCGCTGAGCCGACTGTGACGCGCCGCAAGATCTACATCGCCCACACGGGCGGCACCATCGGCATGCGCCGCACGGAACGCGGCTTCGAGCCGGCCGCTGACTCCCTTCGCGCGAAGCTGGACAGGTGGATCGAGCGCGCGGGCGACGACCTGCCCGAAGTGACGTTCCACGAATCGGATCCGTTGCTCGACAGTTCGAACATGACGCCGGCCGACTGGCACGCGCTGGCCGAGGACCTGGCCGCGAACGCCGCGACGCACGACGGGTTCCTGGTGCTGCACGGCACGGACACGATGACGTACACCGCGTCCGCGCTGTCGTTCATGCTCGAGAACCTGAACAAGCCGGTGCTGCTGACCGGTTCGCAGATCCCGATCGGCGAGATGCGCAGCGATGGACGCGACAACATCGTGACCGCGCTGTCGCTGCTGAACCGTCACGCCGATCGCATCGCGGAAGTCTGCATCTGCTTCGGCGAGAGCTTGATGCGCGGCAATCGAACGACCAAGACGGACGCGACGGGCCTGGCGGCGTTCGAATCGCCCAACCTGCCGCCGCTGGGGTCGATCGGGATCCGATTCGATCTGGACTGGTCACGGATCCGCGGACCTCGAGCGGACGCGCCGCCCTTGAACGTGCGACCGATGGGTGGTTCCTCGGTCGGCGCCGTGCGGCTCTACCCGGGCATGCGCGCTGAGGCCCTCGACGGATTCCTCGGCGGGGTCGACGGCCTGGTCCTCGAGGGCTACGGATCCGGCAATGGTCCGGGCCGGAACACCGAGATGATGGAGGTCCTGCGCGCCGCCACCGACGCGGGCAAGGTCATCGTCGTCGTCACGCAACCCCTGCGCGGCAGCGCTGACCTGAAGCGTTACGGCACGGGCCGCGCGCTGGCCGATGCCGGTGTCACCGGAGGCTTCGACATGACGGCCGAGGCGGCTCTGACCAAGCTGACGTACCTGCTCGCCTGCGAGTCGGATCCGGCGGTCGTGCGGCGCCTCTGCCAAGAGGACCTGAGGGGCGAATTGACGCTCCCCACCGCTGACTCGGAGT
>JAJDEX010000544.1 GCA_029259575.1 Planctomycetota bacterium
AGCCCGTCCAGCCCTCGACCTCGACGCCACCCATGCCGTCCGGTCGCCCGTTGAAGCCACCGTCCATGTTGACGAGCGCGGCGTAGCCGCTGGCCTCGAGCGCTTCGCAGGCGCGCATCGAGCGCATGCCCGCCGCACACCCGACGACCAGCTTGGCGTCGCCGGCGAAGTGGCGCTGCACGACGGCGAGGAAGTCCTGGTTGGGCTCCATGCCCATCGGACCGCGGAAGAAGATAGGCACGTTGTAGGCGCCGGCCACGTGGCTCGCGGTGAATTCCTCGGGGGTCCGGACGTCGAGGTAGGTCCAGCCGTCTTCGCTGTCGAGGCGCGCGCGGCTCTCGGTCGGTTGCAGGGTCTCGTAGGGCATCCTGCCAGTCTACGTCACGACCTGAAGGGCGGGCCCCCTCCTGAGGGATCAACGTCCGAAGCGGTGGCTCGTCTGGCGCCAGCCGCGGTCGGTGAAGCCGTACAGCAAGCACTGGTCGTGTTCGTCCAGTTCCAGCCACAGGACTCCGTCGACCCCGTTGGCCTCTTTCGCGAACCACGACATGGCCGCCATGCCCTCTTCCTGATCGACGGTGTAGCCGCCCATCCAGGCGCGAGCTTGCTCGGTCCAGGCCTTCGCGATGTCGTCCCGTTCCGGATCGGTCGGAACCTCGAGGCAATAGGCGTCCCGGCCGGAACGCGCCAGGGACTCGGTCGCCGCTGCCAGCATCTGCTTGGAGGGCGTGGCCACGGGATCGGCCATGATCAGAACGGTGTTCACGCGGCGCGGGTGCTGGAACACCGATTCGGCGGTCGGGAAGTCCACGGAGTGCGCGACGTCCTGGGGCACGAAGGCGTCCTGTCCGTCCGCGATCTCGTACGCGTACGTCGTGCGACTCGAAGTCTGGGAACTGCCGCTCAACGTCATGGCGCCGACCCCGGCGACGCCGACGAGGAACAGGAAGGCGAACGCAGCCAGCCCCAACGCACCGATCGAGCGGCGGCGCGTGCGGCGACGTTGTTGACGCGGACCTTCCGGGGCAGCATCGCGGTATCCGCTGCGGACGGCTGCGCGCGTGGCGGGGCCGATGCCCTCGGCGGGGACCTCGCCCTTGGCGACCTGGTCCATCGCATCCATGCTGGCGGCGCGCGAACGGGCCGACCAGGTGGGGAAGGGTTCGGGGTCGGGCTCGCGCGAAGCGAACGCTGCCTTGCCGATGCCGCCGGTCTCGGACGGCAACTGGGCGGGCAGCACGTCGAACGGATCCTTGGCGGCCAGCACGAACGCCAGGTCCTGGTTCATCGCGGCGGCGGACGGATAGCGCGAGGCCATGTCGCTCATCGATCGGCGGATGATCCACGACAACGACTGCGGGCAGTTCTTGGTGATGCGCGACAGGCTGCCGTGCGCGGGGAACGAACCCTCGACCATCGAGAACAGCACGGCACCCGCGCTGTAGAGGTCGAACTTGACGCCGTCGACCTCGTGCACCTTGACGCCCTGCAGGGCGAGTCGCACGAGTTCGGGGTCGCGGAAGTACTCGGTGCCGTGGGTGGTCAAGGTCATCGCGGACGACAACGGCGTGACCAGGCCCAGGTCGACGACCTGGACGCGTCCCTCGGACACGATCAGGTTGCTGGGCTTGATGTCCTTGTGCCACAACCCTTCGCGGTGGAAGCGGTCGAGCGTCGCGAGCAGGTCGGCGCCGTACGCGGTGACCTTGCGCAACGTGCCGGTGTCCAGACCGTCCGCGCCCGAACGCGTGTGCATGCGGGTCGTCACGATGTCGACCGTTTCGCCGGGGACGAACGGCATGACGTAGTGGAACTGTTGGGGCGACAGGTCGTGCTCGAGCACCAGACCCAAGCGACCCGCAGCTTCGAGGGCACGGCTCTCGCGCACGATCTGGGGCAAGGTCGAACCGAGGTCCAGGTCGAACGCCTTGATCACGACGCGCTCGGGCAACATGCGACCACGGCCGGCCAACAGACTGCGATGGGCGGCCGAGGGCTCGGCCAGGAACAGGCGTGCGCCGGAACCGCCGGGGGGCAGCGTGCCGGTGATCTTGTAGCCCTCGAAGCTGGGCTCGGCGCTCCTAGGAAGAGCATGCGCCTGCGGATCGCGCGAGACGAGTTCCGGCAGGCGTCGTTCGAGGCCGTCGGTGATCGCCGACAGGCCGAGCAGGCGTACGGGGTGGCCCAAGGCCAGGCGGTAGAGGGACAGGCCGACGCTGGTGCCCTCGTCCTCGAGGGCTTTGGCGTAGTGGCGTGCGGAGCTCGGTCGCCCGATCAGAAGGTTGCCCAGGGACAGGAGGCCGAGGACCACGAAGGTCAACACCCCGCCGACCGTGTGGAGCGAGTCGAGGCACATGCCCCGGACGAAGCGTCCGATGCGTCCGAAGAACCCTCCGATCAAGCGGAAGGTCCCGCCGACCACGATGCCGACACCCTGCAACACCTTGACGAGGAGCCAGATCCCAACGACCGGGACCACCACCATCAGGACGGCAGTGGCCACGAAGCTAAAGGCACCGAATCCGAAGGACATCATCGCGGGGTTCTCCAAGTGAGCAGAGCAGCAGGCATGGGGTCAGCTGGCGGTGCCTCCTGGTGCCGTGGCGGTCCTGCGCTTGGATGCGCGGTGGAAGACTTCCGCCACAGCGTCATCGAAGGCGCCGTCATCCCCTTGATTGGGAGAAGGGGCCAGGCCATTCCGCCGAACTTCGTCCCAGTCCTCATCATTGAAGGCGTAGCGGGCGAACACCTGGTACAGGTGCTCGCGCAGAGCATCGCGGACCTTGGTCAGGCGCCGGCTCACGGTGGCCTCGCTGGTGCCCAGGGACCGGGCGACGTCCTTGCCGGCCACGCTCTCGAGGATGCGCTGGCGGTAGATCTCGAAGTCCTGGAAGCCGACCTGGCGCTCGACAGCGCGCAGGGCCGATTCGACCTTGGCCTCGAAGACGGCCGCTTCGTAATCCCGGTCGGGTTCCAGTCCGCCTTCCGCGTCGGGCCCGGAGTCGTCCAGCGAGAGCGGCCGCACGCCCTCGCCGCGTTTCTGGGCCATCCTGCGATCGATCTCGTCCCCCAGGGTGTACCGGGCGATCGTCAACAGCCAGGTCGAGAACCGCGCACCCTTGGAGGGGTCGTGGCGATCGATGGCGGTCGCGAGGGCCGTCAGGGTTTCCTGGGAGAGGTCCTGGACCGTTTCGGGTCCGATGCGGCCACGTCCCCAGCGGGCGAGTTGGGCCCTCAGAACGGGTCCGAACGTCTCCCACAGCTCGAACCAGGCCTTGGGGTCTCTGGCGCGCAGGCGTCCAACGAAGCGAGTGGTCAGGGGATCCAAATCGAGAAGCGTCCCTTGGGGGGGAAGGAGAAGTACGGGAACCGTAGGCATACGTAACACGTGGCCGGGCATTCAGGCGGCCCTAGAAATCGAGGGTAGGGCGGAATCCCGCCGTGGGGCTTCCCAATCAGGGGGTGAGCCGACGTTCGGACCCTGGCCCACCCCCGGGTGGATCCAGGTCCTGGACCGGCCAGGCGCCGACTCACGGCGCGCCTTCATCGACTCTTCGAGAACCCAACCCCTCACGCCATGTTCAAGCTGATCAAAGGCCTTGCCAAGACGACTTTCATCACCGGTGCCGTCCTCGGTGCCGTAGCCGGCGGTGCCATTCTGATCGCCGGCCCCGCTCGCACCCACGCCGTCGCCGACCGCCTCCACACTCAAGTGCTCGACACGATCGACCGTCACGTCGACGAGCCCGCCATCATGCGCCACGAGCTGCGCAAGCTGGAGAAGGAGTATCCGAAGCGCATCCAGCAGGTGCGTAAGGACCTTGCGGAGCTCAATGAGCAGATGCGACAGCTCAACCAGGAACGCGCCATCTCGGATCGCGTCGTCGATCTGGCCGAGGACGATCTGGCTCTCTTCGAGTCCGGGATCGAAGCCGCCGGCCAGAACGTTCAGCGCAGCAACCTGCGCATGGCGTCGGTCGTGGTCGAGAACCGCGTCTACAGCTATGACCTGGCCGTCTCCAAGGTGCGCCAGCTCGAGCAGATCGTGATCGCGCACCGCAACCGCGCGGCGGATTCGGCCCATGACCTGACGTACCTGGACCAGCAGTCCAAGCGTTTCGAAGAGATGCTCGTTCAGCTCGAGACGGAACGGACCCAGTTCCAGGCGCAGCTCTTCCAGTTGGAGCGTCAGGTCGATTCGATCCAGCGCAACAACCGCTTGATCGATCTCCTGGAGCGTCGCCAGCGCACGCTCGACGAGTGCTCGGCGTTCGACGTCGGTTCCCTCGATCAACTCACCGGTCGCTTGAACCAGTTGCGTTCGACGCAAGAGGCTCAGCTGGACGTGCTCTGCGCCGAGCGTGAAGCTGTTGACTACGAGTCTATGGCACGCAGCCAGGTCGTCGAAGAAGCTGTCAGCTATCCGATTCGTGCTCAAGCGGCCATCGAAGGCGCCGAGTATTGATCCCACGGGCGGGCTCGATA
>JAJDEX010000545.1 GCA_029259575.1 Planctomycetota bacterium
GGCGGCTCGTCGTCCTGCTCGGGCGGATCGGGCTCGGGCTCGTCGAGCTCGGGCGGCGGCGGAGGCGGCAGGCTGGTCGTCTCGGCCTCGGTCAGGTCCCAGACCGACGCATCCGGCGCCGTGATCGCCTGGATCAAGGGCAGGACGAGGAAGAAGACGGCGGTCAACGACGCGGAGCCGAACGCCACCGCCAGGCGGTGAACGAGACCTCCGAAGAGCGATCTCCGATTCGAGTTCGGCGTGCTCATGGGATCAACGCCGCGTGGCGAGGCTGACCTTCTCGGCGCCACCGAGCTTGGCCTCGCCGATCACCTTGACGGCGATGCCGGTGTGACTGACGTCGTCGGCCTGGATGATGACGGGCATCAGGTCGCCCCCTTGCAGCTCGCGGCGGACGATGCTCTGCACGCCCGCGACGCCCACGTTCTGGCCGCCGTAGACGACCTGGCCGTTCTTGGTGATCGCGAACAAGAGGCTGTTCTTCTCGAGCTGCGCCGAGGACGCCGCTTCGGGTCGGTCGATCTCGACGCCGGTCTCCTCGACGAAGACGGTCGTGACGATGAAGAAGATCAACAGGATGAAGACGCAGTCGATCAGCGGTGACATGTCGATCACGGCCTCGTTGTCGTCTTCGATGGATTCTTGGAAGCGTCCCATGAGATTGCTGGGTTGGGGGGCGTCAGTGCGACGCGGAAGCCTCTTGGAGGCGGGACTTGAGGATGCGGCCGACCTCGGCGCCGGCGGCCTGGCGCACGCTCCATTCCTGTTGCGCGTGCAGGTCGCGATGCAGGATCTGGGTGCAGACCGTTTCGAGGTGCGCCAGGAACACGCGGTACCTGTCGAACTTGCGGGTCAGGTGGTATTGCAGGAACAGGCCGGGCAGAGCGATGACCAGCCCGGTCTCGGTGGTGATCAGGGCCTCCGAGATGCCGCCCGCGACCATGCCCATGGTCTGGTCGCCGCCGGAACCTGCGGACAGGGCGCCGAACGTCGAGAGCATGCCGGTCACCGTGCCGAGCAGCCCGACGAGGGGCGCCGCGCTCACGCAGATCTTCATCACCTTCAGGTCACGCTCGAACGGCGAGAGTTCGGTGGCGCGCAACTGCTTGAAGAAGGTCGTGGTGTCCTCGATGGTCCGGCCGCCCGTGACGAAATCGAGCAGGTCGCCGATCCGACCGCGACGCTCGGCCGGGTTCAGGATCCAGCGGCGCCACGTGCGCTCCCCCACCGACGCGAACCCGGTGCGTTGCAGGTTCATCATCACCTGCACGCCCATGGCGAACATGACCAAGGAGATCGTGGCGATGGCGTACATCGCCCAACCGCCGTTGCCCCAGATCTCGAGCGCCTGGAACCAGAAGTCCAGCAGGCTCTCGCGCAGGGTTCCGACGTCGAGGGAAGCGATCATGAGGGACATGGCTCGCATCAGCCGGCGGGCTGTGCGGGGGCTGCGTCCTGGACCACGTCGGCGCTCCCGGAGGAACCGAGGATCTCCTGGAGGACCTCCTTCACCTGCTCGCGTACGAGATTCGGATCCGGCTGCGAGTGGAGGCCCGACATGGGCGCGCCACCGGGCCGCGGAAGGTCCGACTTGCCGAGACGGTTCATGAACGTGACCGCGGAGGTCTCCATGTGACCGACGATGGCTCGCGCCTTGCGCGACAGGAAGGCGTGCAACAACAGGGACGGGATCGCGACGACGAGCCCGAACTTGGTGGTGATCAGCGCCTCCGAGATGCCACCCGAGAGGCTCTTCACGTCCCCGGAACCGAACACCTTGATCATCTCGAACGTGTTGATGATGCCCGTCACGGTTCCGAGGAGACCCAGCAGAGGCGCGGAGGCCGCGCAGATCTGGATGAAGGGCAGCATGCGCTGCAAGCGGAGTCGCGTGCGCAGGACGCGTTCGTACATGACCTCCTCGACCAGGTCGCGGGGCGCGTGCATCGCCTCGACGCCGGCCGCGAGCATGCGTCCGACCGGTCCGGGGAGTCGGCGCGCACGTTGCATCGCTTCCTCCTCCTCGCCCGTCCCGACCGCTTCCATCAACTCGTTGATCTGCTTGCTGGACGGCTTGCGGACGAAGGCCAGCGTCAGCCATTTGTAGAGCGCAATCAGCAGCGCCAACCCCGCCATGGTGAAGATGGGGATCATCACCGGGCCGCCGTTCTGGATGTGCTCCAAGAGCGACTCCTGGGTCGCGGCGATCTTGTGCGCGTTGCCGAGCGTCGGATCGAGCGGATAGGTGCCCTCGCCAGTCTCGACCAAGGCACTCGCGGCTTCCGTCAAGAGCGGATCGTCGAACGCGATCAGGCTGGCCGCTTCGGAGTTGACGAACCGATCGACACCGCCGACATGGGTCCCGTCCGTCGAGCGGAAGATGGCCGAGGGGCCGACGAGCAGACAGGTGCCTTCACGGACGAGGCTCTCCTTGTCGACGACGCTCAGCGGGAAGCGGGCGCCACCATGCAGGTCCTCGATGCGATCGATCGCGACGGACAGCAGGCCGGCTTGACGACCCAACATCTCGGCGAGCGGAAGGAGCGGCACTTCGGGTGCGTCCTTGGCAGCGTCGACCAGCAGGTCATAGCGGTCGGCCTCGGAGACGTGCAGCCGGGCTTCGAACTCACGGGCGAAGGGACCGAACAGGCTGGTCGTCAAGTAGTCGATGTCCCCTTGGCGTTGCGTGATGCGCCGCGTCAGGTTCGTCAGGTTCAGGATGCGTCCGTCCCGTTCGCGGGTCGCGTCGGACAGGACCCCTTCGACCTCGGCGAGTTCGGCCTCGAGGGCGCGCAACTCGTCGGTCAGTGGAAGCTTCTGCTCCAGGATGGCCGCGCGTTGGGAGGCGAGGATCCCCAGGCTGTCGGTCAATGCCTGATGAACGTCCGTCGAGACGCTGGTCAGGGACGGGTCGTCCTGGGTCCGGACGCTCGTGTGCGTCACCGCAGCGTGCGTCGCGCTCGCGACGAGCAGCGCGCTGGCGAGAATGCGTTGGGCCTTCATCGCGCCACCTCCCCGACCGTCAGCGGCAGGCCGACGACGGTCGCTTGTTCGGCGCCTTCGAAGATCTCGATCGCGCGGGCGATGTCGATGGCGCTGGAGTCCAGAGCCGTCCACGTCCAGCCGTTGTCCGTCGGGTAGCCGACGCCGCCGGAATCGCCGCTGCGCGTGGCGTAGTAGGCGATCGAGAGCCCGATGTAGAGCGTGCGGACCTCGGCCATCGAGCCGTTCTCGAGCCGGCGCAGCTCGGTGACCGGCTGGATCTCACGGTTGAACTTGTTGGCCGCGTTGAGGATGCCGACGACGTTCTGGAACCTCTCGGTCATCGAGGCCTTGGTGTTCGCCGAGTCCTCGGGGATGCGCTTCACCAGAAGGTCCAGAGTGTCGAGCAACGGCTCGGGAAGCGTCGGGATCAACCGCCGCACCCGGCCCTCGAGAGCGACGATCTGGGGCTCCAGCGTCGCGAGGGCCTCGACGAGCTGGTCGTGCTCGGCGTTGGCCGTCGTGAGCGATTCGTCGGTGGAGCGAATCTCCTCCTGGATCGCCTGGGAGCTCTCGCGCGCCGCGTCGATCTTGTCGCGGATCAGGAGGATGCGCTCGCTCAACGTGACTTGATCCTGACGCCAGGCCTCGAGTTCCTCGGCACGGATGCGCTGCGTGTCGACCCATTCCTGGAGAGCCGTCCGCGTCATCTCGATGTCGAACTCGTTCTTGGACTCGTCCTGGGAATCGGTCGGGGCGAAGCCGGTGGCCACGAGCACGGCCGCGCCGACGAGCGCGTTCCGCATGCCCGTGCGTCGACCCAACGTGGATCGGCCCAAAGTGCGCAGCCCGGCTCGAATGGATGTGATGTTCATGATGCAGTTGCCCGATGGGGCTCTAGGTCTTCAGAAGCTCAGCTTGAGGCCGATGCTGATGGAGTATTCGATGCCGCGCGAGAAGGCGGTGTTGGTCACGTCCGGTCCCGTGTACGGCGAGCTGTAAGCCGTCTCGATGGTCGGATTGGTCAGGTTCTTCGCCTGGAACCGCAGCTTCCAGAGGCTGCCCAGCTCCTGCGAAACGGTCAGGTTCAGCGTGTCGTACTCCTGCGCGAACAGGCTCGGCACGAAGTTGTTGTTCGAGACGCCGGCGCCCGCGATCAGGGTCTCACCCTGGATCGTGTAGAAGACGCCGATCGCGGTCCCGGTGGTCGGGACCTCGTAGGTGGCGAAGAGGTTCAGCAGCCGCTCGGGCGCGTTCGTCATTCGCCGACTGGTCAGCGGCGCCTGGATCGTGGGCGAGGCGAAGAACGCGGCCTCGTCCTCGGGGACCTGCACCTTGGACTTGATGAAGGTCGCGTTCGCGCCGACCGACAGACCGCGGAACGAATCGTTCCAGTGGCCCAGGTCCTGGCGCGCTTCGAACTCGAGCCCGCTGAGCTCGCCCTTCGGGTAGTTGGTCGGCGTCGTGAAGCTGAACAGGCCGACGCGTTGCACGTACTCGATCGGGTCCTTCAGGTCCTTGTGGAAGGCCGAGAACGAGACCAAGGACGACTCCGTCGGTCGGTAGTCGGCGCGCAGGTCGAAGTTCGTCAGGGCGCTCATGCGCAGGCCGGGGTTGCCGACGAACACCGGACCGCCCAGGAACTCCTGCTGGATGATCGGCGTGATCTCCTTGAAGGTCTGGCGCGCGATCGTCTTGCTGACCGAGGCGCGGAACGTCCAGTCGTCCGTCGCTTCGAAGATCACGCCCAGCGACGGCAGGAGGTCCTGTTCGCTCAAGCTCACGTCCGCCGAACCGGGGTTCAAGGCGACAGGTGCCGTGGCGCCCGGAGGGAAGTAGAAGGCGTTGGCCTCGGGGTCGTTGACGATGCCAAGGTCGGTCGATTCCAGGCGCGCGCCCGTGATGACGTTCCAGCGCTCGCCGACGGGGATGTCGCCCATCAAGTAGAACGCCGTGATGTCCTGGGTCCCGTCGTAGTCGATGTCCTCGTTCGAAGCGAAGATCGGGTGACCCGGCTCGTCGGGGAACACGGCGCTCCAGTAGTCCTCCCAGGCGCCCTCATAGCTGGACTGGTCGCCCGAGTTGCTGAACGTCTCCTGATCGAACCGGCGGTCGACGCGGTCGCTGAAGTAGCCGGCCTTCAGGAAGCCCTCTTCGCCGTCCCACTGCTCGAACGGGAAGGTCGCGTTCACGCTGAACTGCGTGCCCTCCTCCTCGATCTTCTTGAAGATCCGTTGCAGGTTGCCGAGCGAGAACGTGGCTGCCGGGAACAGGCCGTCATGGGTCGGCGGCGTGAAGAACGGCGGGACGAACGGGGGCGCGCCGGGGTTGAAGGACTCGGGCACCCAGACCGAACCGAACTGTCGTTTGTCGGGCTGGTCGAGGTTCGCGAAGCTGCGCGAGACGTTCCAGTCGAGCTTCGGGCGGCGGAAGATGAGGTCGCCGATCTCGAGCCCTTCCGCATCGAACTCGTGCTTGCCGCTGAGCTGCAGCGACCCGGTCGTACGCTCCGTGTACTCGAGCGTCTCCGTCCGCAGGTAGGGCGCCGCGTCCACGTCGTCCGAGATGTTCCCCGGGCCGGCCGGGTCGTTCACGTCGTAGCCAGGGAAGAAGTAGGCCTTGCCGCGCGTGTCCTCAGCCAATGTCGCCGTGTCCTCGGCCGTGTGACTGTGCAGATAGGTCAGGTTGTAGATGCTGTCGTCGACCTCCATGCCGAACGTCGCGATGCCGCCCCATTGCACGGATTGGCTGCTCTTCTCGACGTCGAACAGGTTGGTCTTGAAGTCCCCGCCCGTGGGCGAACCGCCCGAAGTCTCGGGGACCAGACCCGCGCCGGGAGTGTCGACCCAATACGAGTCGTCGAAGCCTTGTTCGAACGAGCTGTCGCGCTCGTAGAACACGTTCAGGAATCCGCCGACCTTGATGCCGCTGTCCAGCACGGTGCTCGTGCCGGCGCTGGCGTTCCACTTGAAGTCGGTGGGCGCATCCTCGCGGGTCACGCCGACGGCGCCCGTCCAGTTCGAGCCCAGGTTGTCGGTCTGGATGTTCCGACCGTCGTTGCTGCCGAACTGGGTCAGCCCGCCGCCGGTGTAGGACAGGAAGTCGCTCCGGCCCGCGACCTGCGAGTTGAAGCTGGACTGCATCGTGAACTCGGCGATCGTCTCCTCCGGGATGCCGCGCAGCTGGATGTTGACCGCGCCGCCCGAGGCGTCGCCTTGTTGGTCCGGCGTGAAGGTCTTGCTGATCTGCAGGCTCTCGATCACCGCGCTCGGGAACTGGTCCAGTTCCACGGCGCGCTTGTCCTCGTCGGCCGAAGGCAGGCGAACGCCGTTCAGCTGGGAGCTCACGTAGCGGTCGGGCAAGCCTCGGATGACGGCGAACTTGCCGTCCTGGACCGAGGCGCCGGACACCGCGCGCAGGGCGGAAGCGGCGTCGCTGAACCCGCCCTTGCTCATGAAGTCCTTGCCGATCGAATCGAGGAACGCCGCACTGTCGAAGCGCAGGTCGATGAGCGCCTCCTCGCTGCCGCCGCCGAGCGCCAGGATGCCCTGGACGACGAACGGCTCGAGCTCGGTGAAGTCGCCCGCCAGCGTGGCGTCCTGGGTCACGAGGCTTCCGGGCTGGACGACGACGGCCTGGCGCAGCAGGCGCGAGAAGCCTTCCTTCGAGAAGACCAGGGTGTAGGTCCCGGCCGGGACCGCGTCGAAGCGGTAACGCCCTTGCGCGTCGGTGGCCTGGGCCTCGTTCGTCTCGAGGATCAGGACCTCGGCGTCGCGCAGCGGAACGTCGAAGTCCCCGTCCATCACGAGTCCACGAATGGAGCCGGGATCGTCCTGCGACGCGAGGGCGATCGAAGGAATGGAGACCAGGAGCAGGATCGTGCGCGCAACGTGGCGGAGCACGATCGCAACCGTGGCTCGGTGCGAAAGGAACGTGGACATCGAGTTGTACTGGGGATCGATGCCGCGAACGGTAGAGCCGAGTTGTGAACGAACCACCAAGGAGCGGTGATGTCGTGATGAACCGAGACCGACCTCGGAGGCCGCCTCGCTCCGTTTCGAATCGATGCACGCACAGCGATTCATGCTGCGCAAACGAGTCGTTCACGCTCGCTTCATGTTGCGCCACGTGCGGGCCTGGCTCGACCTGCACATATCCGCTCGGAGGTGGACGAACCGGGACGTATGTCCTGGATCGATTCACGTCGATCGGGTCAGGGTTTGCGCACCAACTGGATCACGTGGCGCACCGTCGCGCCGCGTTCCAAGGTGACGGTCTGAGTTGGAATCGGCTCGTATCCATCGAGGTCCGGGATGTCGAAGCGGTAGTCGCCCGGTAGGTCGTAGGCGGTCCCGTACTCGATTTCGAAGGGAATGGTGTACTGCGACACCCCATCACCGTCCTGATGTTCCATCTCCAGATCGATGTCTCTGGGAAAGGGCACGGGAGTCTCCTCATCCATCAAGGCGATCTTCAACCCGCACTCCTTATCCAGCCGAAACTCGAACCGGTGCTCGGATGCCGAAACCGAGAGCTTCACTCTCAACGCCAAGTACCCGGTTCCCACGCTTTGAATCTGAATGGATCCCTGAGGTGCACGGAACTCGAAGGACTGC
>JAJDEX010000546.1 GCA_029259575.1 Planctomycetota bacterium
CAAGCGCGGGTCCTTCTCTGGATTCACGTCACGCAAGACCTGCGTGAGCTGCCCCATGGGCAACTTGGCTGCTCAGCCAGCGCAGGCGGCGTAGTCCGTCAATCGCTTCGTCATTTGGGATTCCGTGGCGTCCATGTGGGACAGGTCTCAAGTCAGCTGGCGGAAGGCTTCCACCAGGAGTTCGTGTTGCCCATCGAGCAGCGTGCGCGGATCGACCCAGAGGCGGTCCTCCTGCACGCGCGCGAAGACGGGCGGGGTTCCGGCGCGCAAGGCTGCGGCCAGTCGATCGGGGCTGCGGTTCGGATCGCTCACCTGGACCGCGGAGCTGGGCAGTTCGATGCCGGGTGCGCTGCCGCTGCCGGGTTGGCACGGCGAGTCCACGACCTCGCAGGTGAAGCCCAACGCGCCGAGTTCCTTGGCGAGTGCATGGCTGACGGCACGCACGTCCTCGACGTCGCGGCACAAGAGCGCGCGCGTCGGAAGTTCGTCGCCGCGACCTGCCAGCAGCAACTCGATCGTCGCTTCGAGGCCGGCCAGTTGCACCTTGTCGCATCGCAGTGCGCGGTACAGCGGGTTCTTGCGCAGGGCTTCGATCGTCGCTCGCTTGCCGACCAGCATGCCGGCTTGCGGGCCGCCGAGCAGCTTGTCCCCCGAGAACGTCACGACGTCGACGCCGCTGGCGACAGCGGTCGCGACCTCGGTCTCGCCCCCGACCTTCGGACCCAACATCGTGGCGTTCGCGGGCTCGACCAGGCCGGAGCCCAGGTCCCACGCACTGGTCACGCCGTGCTCCGCGCCCAGCTTGGCCAGGTCGGCGGGATCGACCTCTTCGGTGAATCCGATGATGCGGAAGTTCGACGGATGGACCTTCATCAACAGGCCTGTGTCCGCGCCGATCGCCTTGGCGTAATCGCCGATGCGTGTGCGGTTGGTCGCGCCGACCTCGACCAGGCGCGCGTTGGCCGCAGCCATCACGTCGGGCACGCGGAACGAGCCGCCGATCTCGACCAGCTCGCCGCGGCTGACGATCGCCTCGCGGTCCTTGGCGAAGGTGTGCATGCAGAGCAGCGCGGCGGCGGCGTTGTTGTTGACCGCGATGCCCGCCTCGGCGCCCGTCAAGCGCAGCAACAACTCGCTGAGTCGATCGTCGCGGCGGTTGCGTTGGCCGGTGAAGCGGTCGACCTCGAGCACGCAGTACCCGCCGGCAGCGGCGCCCATGCGTTGGGCCACCTCGGGATGGACCGGCGCGCGACCGAGGCCCGTGTTCAACACGATGCCGGCCACGTTGATCGCGGGCCGCACGCCGCGGCCCTCCTCGATCAGGGCCAGGTGCCGTACGGAGCCCAGCAGCTGCGCGGTGTCGAGGCGCTCCTGCAATCCCTCGGCGTCGAGCTGGCCGTCCAGGATCTGCATGCGCCATTCGCCTAGCACGCGCTGGACGAACGCCTTCAAGAGATCGCGTCCGACGCGGTCCTCGAGGGCGACCAGATCGCCGTCGCGCAGGGCCTCGTCGATCGAGGGGAGTCGCCGGAAGGCTTCTTGGGTCGGTGTCGGTTCACTGGCCATCCCCCCATCCTCTCTCGCCGGTGGACCCTCCCGCAACCCCGGGGAGGCCCACGAACCGAAACGGAACCGAGTAGCGCGCCGGAACCGTCCATGGCAGCCTGCCCGGATGCCCGAACTGCCCGAGGTCGAGGGATACCTGGAGGGATTGCGCTCCCACGTCGTGGGTCAGCGCCTCGAAGCGGTGCGGCTCGCCAGCCCGTTCCTGCTGCGCAGCGTCGAGCCGCCCCTCGATGCGGCCGTTGGTGACGTGCTGATCGGAGCGCGCCGCATCGGCAAGCGCATCGTATTCGCGTGGTCGGGCGGGACGTTCTGGGTCCTGCATCCGATGATCGCGGGTCGTTTGCGATGGAAAGGCAAAGAGGCCAAGCTCGGGGGCAAGGCGGCGTTGGCGGCGTTCGACATGGAGGGCGGGTCGCTCGTCCTGACGGAACAGGGATCCAAGCGCCGCGCCTCGCTGTTCGTCGTCGGCGACGAAGCGGGCCTCGCGGGCCACGATCCGGGCGGGGTCGAGCCCCTCGAGGTGGATGCGGCGACGCTGGCGGCGGCCCTCGCCGATCCTCCGCGAACGCTGAAACGTGCCTTGTGCGATCCGCACCAGGTCTCGGGCATCGGGAACGGTTGGTCCGACGAGATCCTGTTCACGGCGCGGTTGTCACCATTCCTGCGCACGGCTGAACTCGGAGCGGATCGGGCCGAGGTCCTGTGGCGTGCGACCCAGGACGTGTTGACGGCCGCCAGGGATCGCCATGTCGCCGCGGCACGCCTCGCCTTCCCCGATCGTGTCACGGCGTTCCAGCCCGAGATGCACGTCCATGGACGGTTCCGAGAGCCGTGTCACGTCTGCGAGGCTCCGATCCAGCGCATCGTTCGCTCGAGCAGTGAGTTCCACTACTGCCCCGGCTGTCAGACCGGCGGCAAGCTGCTCGCGGATCGTGCGCTTTCGAGACTCCTCAAGGACGACTGGCCCCGAACCTTGGCGGACCTGGAGTAGACTCCCCGCCCCATGATTCGTCGCCCCGCTGCTTCCGCTCCCGTCTGGACCCTGCGCTCCCCCCACCGTGGCACGGTCCAGGACCTCATGCGCAAGCACGATGTCCCCGAACTGGTCGCCATTCTCCTGGCCAATCGCGGGTACTCACCCGGAGAAGCGGTCAGCGCGCACATGGCGCCGGATCTGCGCAAGTTGCACGATCCGTTCCTGCTGCCGAACATGCGCGAGGCGACTCGGGTGCTGCGCAAGTCCGTCGAGGACGGCGAGACGATCCTGATCCACGGCGACTACGACGTCGACGGCGTCACGGGCACGGTCTTGCTCGTGCGCCTGTTGCGCCTGTTCGGTGCCGACGTGCACTGGCACATCCCGGACCGGTTCAAGGACGGCTATTCCTTCGGGGACCACTCGATCGAACGGGCCAAGGCCGAGGGCGCCAAGCTCGTCATCAGCGTCGACAACGGTACGTCGGCCATCGAACCGATCGCCCAGCTGAAGGCCATCGGCGTCAAGACGATCGTCACCGACCACCACGAACCGCCGGTTTCGGGACTGCCCGAAGCCGTCGCGATCGTGAACCCCAAGCTTCGCGATTCGACCTATCCGTTCCCCGAACTTTGCGGCGGCGCGGTGGCCTTCAAGCTCGCGTGGGGCTTCTGCCAGGAGATGTCGGACGGCGACCGCGTGAAACCCGAACTGCGCCAGTTCCTGGTCGACTCGATGGGCGACGTGGCGATCGCGACGGTGTGCGACGTCGTGCCGTTGGTCGACGAGAACCGCATCCTCGCACGTCATGGTTTGAAGGCCCTCGAGTCCTCGTCCCGCCCTGGGGTCAAGGCGCTGCTGTCCGCGGCCGGGATCAGCAATCGCGCGCTCAACGCCGAGGACGTGTCCTTCCAGATCGGACCGCGCATCAACGCGTCCGGTCGCCTCGCGACGGCGGCGCGCGCGGTCGAGGTGCTGCTCTCCGAGGATGACGCCGAAGCCGCACGCCTGGCCGCCGAGCTCGACACGTTGAACGTCAAGCGGCGCGAGATCGAGCGCGATGTGCTCGTCGAAGCCGAAGCCGACGCCAAGCTCTATCAGGATGCGCAACGCTACCCCGTGATCGTCGTCGCGGGTCAGGGCTGGCACCAAGGCGTCGTCGGGATCGTCGCCGCCCGTCTCGTCGACAAGTACGCCCGGCCAGCACTCGTCATCGGCCTCGACGGGGACATGGGTCGCGGTTCCGCGCGCTCGGTCCCGGGGTTCTCGGTGCTCGAGGCGATGCACGGTGGAGCCGCGTTCATGCCGCGGTACGGCGGTCACAGTCAGGCCGCCGGCTGCGAGGTCATGTCGGAGTCCATCGACGACCTGCGCGAGGCCATCTGCGAAGAGGCACGCCGGATCCTGGGCGGCGCGGGCTACCCCCCGCCCGAGCTCGCGATCGATGCGGCGGTTCCGCTGACGATGATCGACCAGTCGCTGTTGAACCAGGTCGATCGGCTGCAGCCGTACGGGCAGCTCAACGAGTCCCCGGTCCTGCTCTCGCGTGACGTGCGGCTGGCCGAACCGGCGCGCGTGATCGGCGCGGACGGACGCCACGTCATCCTGCAGGTGCGCCAGGGCGACACCGTGCACAAGGCCCTTGCGTTCGGCATGGCGAACCGCGTGCACGAACTCGAGATGGGCATCCCGATCCACCTGGTCCACACGCCGCGCTGGAACACGTTCCGCGGACAACGCAACCTCGAGCTGCTCGTGCACGATTTCGCGGTCGGCGAATCACCCGTCTGACCGCGGTCGCGCGAAGATCGACATGAAACGGCCCCGCCGGAGTTGCTCCAGCGGGGCCGTTCCGATGGACGCGGCACGTGCCGCATCCTCACGTGAATCCCATCACGGCTCACGCGGTTCGAATCAGGGCGTGAACGTGACCTCCCAGGCATTGGTCAGGTTCGAGCCCATGCCACAGGGTCCCAGGTTGACGACTCCGATGTTGTCGCGGTACCAGGTCTGGAAGCTCCAGGTGGAGCCGAGCATGATGCACGCCGCGGCCGGCAACAACGGATCGGTGCAGGACCATCCGACGATGTCGCTCTCGACGCACATCCCGCCCGGTCCCGTGGCGCTGATCGGCCTGCGGTAGAGCGAGCTCGAGCCTCCGGAATCCACGCAGCGAACACCGTTGCCGAGCGTGACCGAGGTCGCGCCCTGACCGACGAAGGTCAACGCGAAGTTGTTGGTCGGAAGCTGGGTGGAGGTCAACACGAGGTCGTCCAGGAACAGACTGGACGAACCGGTGCCGTCGAGGATCCCGCCCACGCCCGTCACGTTCTCGCAGCCACCGGCGGCGTAGTCGTTCGCACACGGGTCGACGGCCGGCGTGCAGAAGCACCAAGCGGCGCCGGGAGGCTCACACTCGTCGGGAACGCCGTTCAGGTTCGTGTCGGTGCTGGTGCCGAGCGCGATGTCGACACCGTCCTCGACGCCGTTGGAGTTGCAGTCCAGGAACGTCTCGCCCAGTCCGAGGATCGTCGCGCCGCTGAGGTCGTCGCCACGCTCCCCGGGGAAGGAGCGGCCGGTCTTCAGGCCCATGGCCTCGCCGGGAACGTAGATGAGCGGCAGACCCGAGCCGCCCGGAGGGGGCAGCAGCAGATCGCCTTCCTCGATGATCGTTCCCGAGGCATCCAGGGTCCCGACCAGCGGCGAACCGCGCTTGACCGAGAACAGCAGCAGGTCCGAGGGCGGAGGTCCCGGCATCGCCAGCGTTCCGGGGCCCGGCGTGGGGAAGGTCGGCACCCAGTCGAACATCGCCAGCCACGGGTCGTAAACGCCGTTGCCGTTGTCGTGGAAGATGAGTGCGTCGACGTCGTCGAACATCCCCAGCCCCAACTGGTCGAAGGGAATGAACAGCGAGATCACGCCGTTCTGACTGGCGAGGATGTCCCCGGGACTGAACCCGAGCGAACCGTTCGTCCCGGTGTGCTGGTAGCCGAAGGTCGTGTCGCTGCCGGGGCCGTCCACCGAGAAGTAGAGGGTCTGGAGCAACGGGTTCACGGGCTGCTGCGCCGTGATGGCGTCGACATGACTGCCGGTGTCCTGGAGCGCGCCGGGCAGACCCAGGTTCGGATCGTTCGGCTCGACCAGGCCGAGGGACGGCGCGAACGGCCCGATCCCCGTCGGTTGACCATCGCCGTCGAACAGGATGTGGTTCCGCCGGCCAGGTCCCGGAGAAGGAATCGGGATCGGACCAGGCTGGAGCAGACCCGAGGTGTAGACGTCGCCGCTGGAGTCGAACGCCTGCGCTTCCGTGCGCAGGTTGCCGGGTGGCCCCGCCAGGAGACTCGGGTCGCCCTCCGCGTACTCGTCGACCGTGAAGTACACGGCGTAGGTGTCGAGCGGATCCGGCGTGAGAATCCGATCGAAACCGTAGGACATGGCGTCGATCTCGACCGGGCACGGGATGCCGCCTTGCACGCCCACGCAGCCCGAGTAGCCCGGCAGCCCGACCTGGCCACCGTTGTAGAGGATGTCCGGAGGCAAGGCGGGTCCGAACACGGACTGGCCGCTGCGCACGAGCAGGTCGCCATGCGTCAAGGGACCACCGATCGTCGGAGTCCCGATCAGGGGACCGTGATAGTCCAGCGAGAACACGAGCTCGGTCTGGGCAGCGGCCGAAGGCGCTGCTGCGAATGCGACGATCCCGGGGATCGCGAGGGCAGCGAAGGGACGTTGCAAGTGAATCTTGGAGAGGCGCTGGAGCATGGCGGGCACGAGGAGAGAAGCCTGGATCCCCAGTCTAAGCCAGGAAACCGGGAGAGGGGCCCACCGCAAGGTTCGACCTGCGGTGGGCCCCCTAGGTTCCCTGGAAGATGGGTCTACCCCATCAGGGAATGTCTCAGAACGTCGCCGTGACGGCGTTGGTGAGGTTGGCGGTCGTCCCACACGGGCCGCCCGGATCGCGGTACCAGTACTGGAAGGACCAGGTCGAACCGATCGAGATCCAGCCGGCGGGCGGGTTGTTCGCCAGGGTCCAGGCGATGATGCCAGGGCCGAGCGTCGCGGTCCCCGCAGCGGTCGAGAGCTGCGGCGGGAAGCGGAACATGCTGCCTCCGACACATCGCAATCCGTCCGCCAGGAACACGGGCGGAACGGTCGTCGTGCCCATGAAGTACAGGCCGAAGTCGAGCGGTGCGACGTTCGACGCCGTCAGCACCAGGTCGTCCAAGGCGTACACGGTCGATCCGCTGGCGGTCAGGAGCGCACCGGTGCCGGAGGCGTTGCTGCATCCCGCTGCCGGATCGACGTTGCCGCAGAAGCCGCCACCGGGGCAGAAGCAAGTGGACACGGTGATCAGCGGCGACTCGCAGGGATCCGGGATGCCGTTCAGGTTGAGGTCCGGAACTCCACCCATCGAGATGTCGACCGCGTCCTCGATGCCGTTGCCGTCACAATCGTGCAGCGTCTGGTTCGGAGACGACAGGGCGTCGAGCTCTTCGCCGAAGCCCGCCAGCAGCGAGGTGCCGGACCGCATCGTTCCGACGCCGAGGTTCTCGGCCGCGATGAAGATCGAGGGGAACGGCGAGACGCCGCCGAAGACGGTGGGGATCGGCGTGGACAGGATGTCCCCTTCCTCGATCGGGATGCCGAACGCGCTGTCCGGAGCTCCGATCACGGGCGAGCCGCGACGCACGCTGAACAGCAGCATGTCGGTTCCACCGCCGAGCCAGTCGTAGGGCTGCACGCTGGGCTCGAACACGCCGGAACCGTTCTCCCACAGGATCAGCGCATCGAGGTCGTCCTGCTGAATCCCGATCAGGTCCAGACCCAGGAGCGGTGCGGCGGCGAACAGGGCCGGCGGACCACCCGCGGTGACGACCACATCGGCCGACGAGAAGCCGTGCGCGGCCGCGGTGCCGGAGTGCGGGAAGCCCGTGAGGGGATCGGGCCACACGGCGTCCATCGAGAAGAAGGTGCGGTAGGCCACGGCGGGAACGATCGCGAAGCCAGGCTTGACGACGGCCGCGTCGAGCGTGTCGCCCGGCGACGGAAGGAACGGGGTCGGGAAGTTCGGCTCGATGGTGCCGAGGCCGGGATAGGTGAATCCGCTGCCACTCGGCAGGCCATCGCCGTCGACGACGCCGACGTGATTGGGCGGCGACGCGAAGGGTGCCATGGGAGCCGGGGGCATCAACAGGACGTTCGTCAGCAGGTCGCTCGAGGCGTCCCCCATCGGGCCTTCGCTGGCCAGGTTCGGAGGACCGACGGCGAGTGCCGCGCCGGCCACGTACTGGTCCGTGCTGAACCAGACGGCGCCGGGCGAGAACCCGTTCGGCGTGTAGACCCGGTCGGTGCCGAAGGACAGCGCGTCGACCTCGACGGGACACGGCGTACCGGGTGCGTGGCCGGCGCAACCGGGGAACAGGCCGAGTCCTCCGAGGCCGTGGGGAATCACGACCGTCGGCGTCGGCATCGGACCCAATCCCGGCGTCCCGGCCGGCGTGGGAATCAGGAGGTCGCCCTCCGTGATCGGCGCCAGCCCGGAGCCATCGATCAGCGAGATCGTCGGACCGGTGTAGTCGATCGAGAAGATCACGTCCTGGGGACTGGCGGCGACGAGCGGGGTGAGCAGGGCGGGCGCGAGACACGCGGGCAGCAGGCCTGCGGCGAAGAAGGACGTCGGGGTCTTGGGGGGGCGATGCATCGGAGGCTCCGGGAAGGGCGGTTCGTGGGCAGGTCGTGGGTGAAGGGGTCCCACCCCGGCGCCGGGGCAGGCCACCGCCGAGGTGGCTCGGTGTGGCTGGCGCGCCGGGGCTTCCTACCTGCCCTTGCCCGGACCGATCGGACGGCGAACCCCGAGAAAGTTGCGAGTCCGGTCGACGGACGTGCCTGTGCCCCCCCACGGCCACCTCGAGGAGCAACCCGGATCCGGCTCCGTCGTCGCTGGAAGCGCATGGGGCACCGATGCTCGGGCACTCGGTCCCGGGCGCCACGTGGGTCGCGGTGCGCGTGAGAGACGGACGCTTCGGGGCCGTCCTCCGAATCGGTCCCGGTCCCCCTCCCGAAGGAACGAACGAATGGAGCCCGCCGACGATCGCTCGCCAGCGGGCTCCGTATCCCAAGTCAGCCTAGATATCTGACGAGCGTGTACCGTGGGCACACCCGAGCTGTGCCCACTCACGGCACATCCGCGTGAGGACCCATTGCCTGCCAGCCTTGCCTCCGATTCGCATCCAAGATGGTATTGTCAAGGCTACTACCCGGCCTCGCCGAGCATCCCGATGGAGAAAGTTCATGAGTTCAACATCCAATCGAATGGTCTTGATCGGCGTGGTGACCTTTGCTGCATGCGCACTTCTCGGACGCGGCGTGTTGCTCGAGTCTGGCAAGGATGAACCAGAAACAACGATCGGCAACCTGCACCCACCCGCCGGGAACAATGCAGAAGCTGGAGAACTTGCAAACGTCACTTCGGCCACCGCGCCTCGCCAGCCGGTGAACGCCCACACTCGAGACTCGAAAGACCCCCTCAACCCGGTTTCCGCATTCGCAGAACCAGCGAACCCGACCGAGACCTACAAGACACTCACGAGTCTTCGAGAAAGCGTCTTAACGGGCACTCTTGAGTACCAACGCGCCGACATCATTGGGCTGGCGTCGCTCTCCATCGGGACGATATTGAGCTTTGAGGGGCGACATGACCCCGTGCGTGACGGCAAGTCCATGGGTTTCGACGACAAGAAGTCCATGAACCGCGACCACAAAGACCAGAACGTTGTGAGTGTCAACGGGACCATCTATCGGTTTGACAAGAGCGAGTTCCCGCATTGGGAGGAGCTGGTGCGCTTCCTCCGAACTACAGACAGCACTGCAGAGATACCGGAAGACTTGCGGGAGCGCGTCATCGAGACGGTCGACTACGCGCTCGGCATCGAGGCTTCGCGGTGACCACACCCCATGACCAAGAGGATTCCAATGATGAATACGTTGTCTATTCCGACCCTACTCTTGCTGCCACTCCTGAGCGGAGCTGCGTTTGTTCCGCCCGATGATTCGCCGCCTCACTATCCGGAGTGCAACAACGAGTGCTTCGCCCTCGGTGAGAACTACGGGTACGGATCGGGCCCCCCGTCGGGTGTTGTCATCACCATGCTCTGGCATACGGAACAGTCAGGTTGGGGCTACATGAATACATGCAACACCTGCCCGATCTTCCCTTGTAAGGCGACGCTGACCGTCGGCGTATCGGGAGCAACCACGGGAACCCATTGCGGCCTTTACGGTACGGCGATTGGTTCACCTCCGACCACGAACTGGCCACTCCCTGTACCTCTTGAGCTTAGAGACTTGCCCGTCGAAACGCTGTGCAAGGGCCATTCGCAGTACTTCGAGATCACGATTTCAGAGTGCGGCACGGGAAC
>JAJDEX010000547.1 GCA_029259575.1 Planctomycetota bacterium
CCGGGCTTCAGCAGCGTGTGCTTCAGCGCCGCCTTCGGCTGCGACGTCCGCCCTCGGACACGTCCCGAAGCGCGAACCTGCAAGGACCTGGCCAATCCCGGCTGCCCCGGCGCTTGGAGCCGCTAGACTGTCGCGCTCGAACTCCCCGCGGCACTCCAAGAACGATGCAAGTCAAGGCAACCGAACTTCGCAAAGGCATGGTCCTCGAAAAGGACAATGACCTGATCCTGATCACCGATTACAGCCACGCCACGCCCGGCAACTGGCGCGCGATCATCCAGGTCAAGACCAAGAGTCTCACCAGCGGCCAGGTGGGCAACTTCCGCCCTGCGGCCGGCGACATGTTCGAGACGGCGTTCCTCGACAAGAAGAAGGCGCAGTACCTCTACAAGGCTGCCAACGACGACTTCATCTTCATGGACGACGAGACGTACGAGCAGTTCACGATCGTCGCCGACCTGGGCGCCGACAAGATGCCTTACGTCCGCGAGAGCGATGTCATCGACGTCACGTTCCACGGTACGACCCCGATCGGCATCGAGTTGCCGACCAACGTCACCCTCGAGGTCGTCGAGGCCGAGATGGCGGTCAAGGGCAACACCGCGACCAACGTCAAGAAGGATGCCGTGCTCGAGACCGGGCAACCGATCCGCGTGCCGCTGCACATCAAAGCGGGCGAGCGCGTCGTCGTGAACACGGACACCGGCGACTTCGTCGGCCGCGCCAAGGACTGAGCGGCCCGACCTCGCAACGCTTCCACGCAATGTTCGTTCGGAAGCACGCCGGCGCGCTCCTTCAGGGGCGCGCCGGTCGCATGTAGACGACCAGCGTCAGGTCCCGACCGACCGCCGGCGTCTCGAAGCGCTCGACCAGGGTGCACTCCTCCTCGAGGAAGCGCTCCAGGCGTCCGCGCTGGCCCGCCGGCCACTTGGCCAACAGGTCGGGTTGCAGCACCAGCCAGACGCGTCGCGTCGACCGTTCCAACGTGAGCATCGTTTGCGGGTTCGTGCGATCGGCCCACGCGATCCGCTCGGGATACCGCGCGTCCGTCCAACCGGGCACGAGGTAGAGCTCTCCGAGTCCGGCCTGGTGCGCGGCCAGCAGATCTTGGGGGCCACGCCGCGAATCGACCAGGCCCCAGGCCTCGCGCCAACGGGGTCGACCGCCGCGATGGGGCCCCATCTCGAAGGCACACAAGGCCAGCGAGGCGAGCACCAAACCGCCCATCCAAGTACGCCGGGCCCACGCGCGACGCGTCCAACGCGCGACCTGGTGCGCGTCGTCCCCCATCGGCCAGGCTGCCAGGAACGCGACCCACGGCAGCAACACGAACACGTACTGGCCGGTCGTCTGCGCGAACCAAGCTGCGCCCGCCACACCGGCTGCGCCCAGGAACGCGGTCCAGGCCACGTGGACCGCAGCGCCGTCCCGGGCCCGCAACGCGAGGAGAGCGCCCACCGCTCCGGCGCCGGCGAGCCAAGGCGTGAGTTGGTACCCCGCGCTGAGCGCGAAGTGCTTGACCGCATCGAGCCCAACGATCTCGGGCTTCTGCAGCACGTAGATCTTCCAGACATCGATCGCCCAAAGCGACACGGCGCCCCCGGCGAGCGCTCCCGCCAAGAGCGTTCGGTACAACGCGCGCTTCTGGTTCGGCTCGAGGCGAATGCGGCTGGGCAGGAGCAACAGGCCCGCGCCCCAGAGTCCTCCCGCCAGGACCATGGCCTGGGCCTGCAGCACGAACCCGGCGGCCACGAACGCCAACCCGGCGATCGACAACCAACTGCGACCACCGACCAAGCCGCGGAAGTGCAGTCCGCCACCGACCAAACACACGGCGGAGACCAGCGTGTAGGCCCGCGCGGTCTGCGACCAGTGCAAGGCCCAAGGACTGCAGGCCACGAGCAAGGCTGCCGCAGCCGCGCGCCGGGAACCGGCCAACGGGCGGAACGCCCACCACGTGAGCGGAACGGCCAAGTAGCCCCAGAACGCAGCGGGCCAGCGGATCGCGAACTCGTCCAGCTCGCCACCCACGAGTCCGGTCAACCAGCGGTTCACCGCGTACCCGGGCGCGTTGTAGTTGACGCCCCTCGGATTCCAGGCGTCGGTGATGGTCAGCGCTTCGTCGAACCAGAGCGAGGCGGACCCGAGGTTCCAGAAGCGCAGGAGCCCGACCACGAGGGCCAGGAACAGGACCGAACCACCGCCCAGGGACACATCGAACCCACCCGGGTCCCCCAGCGAACCTCGCGGGACGCGTTGCGGGCCCCGTGAGGGGACTCGGGATCGGTGGGTGGCGTGATCCTCGTCCGTTTCCGGCCGGGACCCGGGCTCGGGCTCGGGGTTCGACATGGGTCTCAAGCAGGGTGCCGGTCGACGTCGAGGAAGTCCATGGAGACCGGCCGAGTCCCTTGCGAACCCCAGGTCCGGAACCCGACAATCCTCAACGGTGATGAACCAACCTTCGATTCGAATCCCTGACGCGCTCGACCCCTCGAGCCACTCCGTGCCCGGTCCCGCATCCCGTGCGCGATGGATCCGGACGGTGGCCTGCTTGACGGTGGCACTGCTGGCCTCGTGCCGGACGACGCCACGTCCCGTCCAGATCTCCTCGGACCCGGCCGGCGCCGTCGTCCTGATCAACGGTCAAGACTCGGGCTTCTCGACACCGGTCATCCTCGACCTCTCGGATTCGTTCCAGGGACCGTCGCTCAGCGTCGGCCTCGAACTCGACGGCTACGACTCCGTCACGCGCGTCCTGGTCAAGGGTAGTCGCGATCAGCTCGTGTACTGGAACGACAGCCAGGTCTTCTACCTGACCGGCCGCTTCCCGTTGTGGCTCAACGGCTCGGACCTCTTCTTCCCGAAGACGACCCTGACCGGAGCCACGCCGCCGCGTCTCTTCGCTCGCTTGCGTCGCAGCACGGGGCGCTGAGCCTGTGACGACCGGTGGTCTGCGACCCGCGATCTTCCTGGACCGAGACGGGACTCTGATCCGCGAGATCGACTACCTCGCGGACCCGGACCGGGTCGAACTGCTGCCGGGCGCGATCGAGGGATTGCAGGCCCTGCGCGACGCGGGCTACGCGCTGGTGCTCGTCACCAACCAGAGCGGTGTTGCACGCGGCTTCTTGACGCTCGACATCCTGGATGCGATCCACGATCGACTGGCCGAACTCCTGGCGAACGCCGGACTGGTCCTCGACGGCATCGAGTTCTGCCCGCATCACCCGACCGTCGGAACGAAACCGTTCCGCCGTCCGTGCGGGTGCCGCAAGCCCTTGGCCGGCATGGTGCTCAGCGCGGCGACGCGCCTGGACCTCGACCTGCCGCGCAGTTGGATGATCGGCGATGCCTTGCGTGATCTGGAAGCAGGGACGGCCGCGGGCATGCCGTCCATCTTGGTGCGGACGGGGAAAGGCCGAGCCAGTGAAGCTCGGGCGCCCGAGGGCACGCACGTCGTCGACGGTCTGCAAGAGGCCGCGGCGCTGATTCTGGCCAAGTGAGTCGAGCGGTCTCAACGGGCCAAACCAGAATCAGACCAGATAGCGGGACAGGTAGCCGCCCATTCCGCGCGCCAGACCCTCGGGCAGTCGCTGCCAGGTGTTGGTCAAGAAGCGCGTCTTGGGATTCGACGGCGTCAACGACGGCAGTCCCTTGTCGTGCACCAACCGGAAGCGGTACGGCAGGTCCCGGGGCTCGAACCCCTGGCGCCGTTTGAAGTCGAACGCGCCGGAGTCCTTGCGGCTGCGACCGAAATCGAAGACGCGGTACCCCTGTTCGACGCACCACTCCTGGAGCGACAGGTACAGGAACGCGCTGGCCTTGAACTGCCGATCCACGTCCGGCCCCGTGCCGGAGTAGTACGCCAGCACCTGATCGCGGAACAGGAACGACATGCAGGCGGCGAGCGGAACGCTCTCGCGCATCACGACGTGCACCTCGACCTGACCCGGCAGTTCGTGCACCAATCGCTCGAACCACGCCAGGGGCAGAGCGGGCGTCCCCAACGAACGCTTGTTGTGCTGGAACAACCGCACCAGGTCGGGCAGGTACCAGTTCCCGGCAGCCAGCTCCAAGCCGTAGTCCTTGCGCGCCTTGCGGGCGTCCGCGCGGGCCTTCTTGGGCATCCCCGACAGGACCTCGTCCACGGTACCGGGGAGCTCACGCACGAAAGTGGCGTAGAGGTCGCAGGGGACGGAACCCGGCAGCTCGGTCGGCCCGGAACAACGCAGCTCCAGGCGACCGACGTTCTCGGACACGGCGGCGCGCTCGGCAACCTCGTACAGCGCGAGTTCGACCTTGGAGTCCTCGCCGACCGGACCGCCGTACACCGAGTACGGCACGGAGATGAGCGACTTGCGACCACGCATGCCGCGGCACGCCATCAGCGGCAGCACGCCGACGACCTGGCCGTCGCGCCAGGCCAGGAGATCCCGACCTTGATGACCGAACACGCCTTCGACGGCACGTCGCCACCCGGCCAGATGGAAGAAGGTTGCGCGATCGCATTCGCGGACGAAGGCGTCCCGCGCCGCGTCGTCGCCTTCGACGGAGGGTCGGATGACGAGGGTCATGATCGCAGCCCTAGTCGGCCCCGTGAATCCGCTCGATGCGGTATTCGCGGACGTTCCGCGCTTGGGTGAAGATCACGATCTCGCCCACGAGCCCGAAGCCCACGATCTGGACGCCGAGCACCAGCAACAACACGCCCAACAGGAAGAGCGGGTGGCTGAACACGACGGCCTCGTCCACGACGAGGTTGCGCACGACCAGGGCGAGCGAGAGCGTTGCGCCGAGGCCCATGCTGGCGCCACCCAGGGCTCCGAAGAAGCGCAGCGGTTTGTGCGTGAAACGCGTCAGGAAGACGACGGCGAGAATGTCCAGGAAGCGACGGACGTAGGTCGCGGGTCCGAACACGCCGCTGCCGCCTTGCTCGGCGAGATGTCGCACCTGGACCTCTTCGACCCGAAACCCTTGCTTGAAGGCGATCAGCGGCAAGTAACGGTACATGTTCCCGTACAGCGTCAACTGCTCGAGCACGTCCCGACGGATCAAACGCAGCGAGCAGTTGAGGTCGTGGAACCCGGCGCCCGTCAACAGGCGCAAGACGTAGTTGAACGCGCGCGACTGGAACTGGTTCGTCCAGGAGTCGATCCGACCGGTGCGCATGGCGGTCGCCACGTCGGAGCCGTTGTCGAACGAGCGAAAGAGGCTTCCGATGTCGCGCGGCTCGATCTGCACGTACTCGGGCGAGGTCAGGATGATCTCGCCGCGCGCATGTTCGAACGCGCTGGCCAGGCACACGGCCTCGCCGAAGGGGCGGTGCAGCGCGATGGTGCGCACCTGGTCCTGGCTCTCGGCCTGCATCTTGAGGCCGCGCTGCCAGAGTTCGCCCTTGAGACCGTCGAAGACCAGGATCGCTTCCCAGGTCTTGCCCAGTCGCTCGAGCTCGCCCGACAGAGCGGCGACGACGTCCTCGATCCGCGCGAGGCGGGACTGGACCGGGACGACGATGGTCACTTCGGGTTTGGGATTCGAGTCCATCATCCTTCCGCCTCACCGACGAGCGGTCCATGGCGCCGGGGCTTGTGGAGGTCCGACACCTTGATGACCAGCTCGGCCAGAAGTCCGAGCAACACGAAGTACACGCTGGTCAACAGGAGCAGACCCAGCACGAGCATCGCGCCTTGGCCCCAACGATTCTGGAAGGAGACCCCACCCGGACGCAACAGCAACGTGACGATCTCGCCCAGGGCGAGGACGAGGAACGGCAAGGCCAGCATCGCGAAGTACTGCAACGGACTGCGCGAGAACGACGCGATCATCTTCACCGAGAGCAGGTCCAGCAGCACGCGTGTCGCCCGTCCGAGCCCGTACTTGCTGACGCCGTGGATCCGCGGCCGGTGGTTCACCACGACCTCGGCGATCCGCGCGCCGCTGCCCAGGGCGAGCACGGGCAGGAAACGGTGCTGCTCGGCATAGATCGGAAGGTTCGCCACGAGGTCGCGGCGGAACGCCTTCAGCGTGCAACCGGTGTCGTGAACGTTGGCTCCGGTGACGCGGGCGATCAGGCGATTGGCCAGCTGGCTGGGGATGCGACGCAGCAGGAAGCCGTCCTTGCGATCCCGACGCCATCCGACGACCAGGTCGTGGCCCTTCTCCATCTCGGCCAGCAGCTTCGGGATGTCCGCGGGATCGTTCTGCAGATCGGCGTCGAGGGTCACCACGACCTCGCCGCGCGAGTGCTCGAATCCGGCCGACATCGCGGCGGTCTGGCCAAAATTACGCCGGAAGCGCAGGACCCGCACGTGGGGATCCGCGGCGGCCAGGCCTTGCAGGACCTCGTACGACCCGTCGCGCGAGCGGTCGTCGGTGTAGATCACCTCCCAACTGCGCCCCGTCGCATTCAGACTGGTGGCGATCTCGTCGTGCAGCTGGGGCAGGCTCTCCGCTTCATCGAAGACGGGAACGACCACGGAGATCAAGGGAGGGGCGGCGGACATGGGCGCAGGATTGTGGGCGGTAGGAGGCCCCGGGGCGAGCAGCCTCCCGTGTTCCATCGACTCCCGGCCCCAAGGTTCCCGAGTCCGGTCGAAACAAGATGGTCGAGCGGCCTCTCCCAGACTGGGCCCCCACCGCTCGAAAACGCCGTGGTCACGGGCTTTCCGAGGAGTCGATCGGTAGCATGACACCATGCCCCCCTCGAGCGAATCCGCCTGGACCCTGGCCATCGGACCCGGCCGCCGACTCGTCGAAATCGTGCCTCTCCTCGAGGCCTTGCGAGGGGAAGCTGCTGGACCCAGCCTCTGGTTGCTCTCCGACATCGCCCCGCTCCTCGATCCACGTAGCGATCTGCAACGCCTCGTGCTCGATGCGACGCAGTTGCCGGTCGAGGACGTGGGTCTCGTGCGCCGGGCCCTGGTCGGTGACCTCGAGCTGGTGCTCGTCGGCGGCGATCCGACGGGCGCGGTCGTGCGCGGACTGCAGGGACTCGCTGGCGTGCGTTGGCTGGCCTGGCCCCTCGACACCGAGTCTTTGAACGATCTGGTGCGGGAACCGGGCTCCTCCGGACTCGGACGTGGCCTGCGCGATGCTCCCGAACCGCAGGACGACCTGCCCCAGGACCCCAGGTCCCCCTGGTCCCTGCCACCCGAATTCCGTTCGTCCTCGGACGACGACGATGCGTTCGAGGACGACACGTTCGAGGACGAGGACGACCTCTACGACGACGAGGAACTCGACGAGTTCGACGAGGACGACGCGTTCGACGACGATGACCTGGACGTCGTCGACGACTACGAGGAAGACCTCCTGGAGGAATCCCTGCGGGCCGAACTCGCGGGACGCACGGGATCCACGTCGAGTTCCAGCGACTCGACTGGCCCGAACGATCCTGACGGCGCGGCGCACGTCCCGGGCAACCTCCCTCCAGCCCCCGCGTTCCCCGACGATCCCGAACTCGCGGCCATCGAGAAGATCCTGGGTCGACCCGGCCCCGGTCGATCGGACGCCCGTCGCACGACGCTGGCCGAGGCTCTCGAAGAGGACGACGACTCCGACGAGCCAGGCCCACGAGAACGGCGCACCGAGCCCGACCCGTTCGACACCGACGAGCCGGGCGCATTCCTGGCCGCCCGCGATGCGATCGAAGCCTCGGGCAACGTTTCGATGTCGCGCGAGGAGATCGACGCCTTCACGTCCGAACCCCTGCGCGAGCCTGAAACGCTCGATACGGCCCGTTTCGGACCAGATTCGTTCCAAGACGATGCGGCTTCCCGCTCGCAACGATCGGCGCCGCCGAACTGGTACCGGGACCAGATCGCCGACCTGGCGGACCAAGCTCAAAAGCTGGATCTGGGACTGCGCATGGCGCGCGACATGGCGGACGGTGAAGGCGATAGCGGCGCGGGACTCGACCAGCTGGAGGCCGATGTCGCGGGCCTGATCGCCTTCACGCGTACGCTCGGTTTCGTCGCTGCGCCGCCCGCGCAAGGGTCCCAGGTGATCGACCTGGACACGCTCGTCGAAGAGCAACTCGGTGGCCTCGCCAGCTCCGACGACTCGATGCCGCGCATCTTCTACCGTGGTGAACCTGGACTGCGCGTGCGAGCGGACAAGGGCCTCTTGGTGCTCGCGCTCGACGCGGTCCTGAATCTGGCCGCCCGGTGCGCAGGTCCCGAAGGCGTCGTCCACACGTCGATGGAGCCCGGCGCTCTGATCCGCATCGACTTCCCCGCGGGGCCCCTCGCCGGGCAGGATCCCGCGGGCTTGCTGGATCCGTACGCGGTGCACCGCTTGGTTCCGGGCATCGGCCCCAACGCGCTCGCCGCCGCCGACCGCATCCTCACCGGCCAGGGTGGTCGGCTCGCGATCGGAGACCTCGAGGACGACACGTTGCGCTTCGAGATCGAACTGCCCGAGCTCGCTTCCACGGACACGGACAAGGCTGGACGTGGGAGCACCAACTCGGGGAGCCCGTCCTCGAGCGAACGGAGCGGCACCCGATCCAAGGCCAGCGACCCGGAAAAGACTTCCAGGTCGGACGCATCGGACTCGGGAGTTCCCGGTCCGTTCACCGCGGGCTCCTGACGCGCCCGGGCCCGGGTTCAGGGCACCGACGTTCAGTTCCTCGAACGCGGATGTCGATCTTCTTGGACGTGAACCCCCACGACCCCGCCCCTTTCGTCGACCGCCCGTGGCCCCACCGAACGCCCGGGAACTCACCACTCTCCGGTCGCCGCGTCCTGGTCGTGGACGGCGACCTCGCCTTCGCCCGCCAACTGGCCGAGGACCTGGCCCGCATGGGATGCGCCACCCGCGCCGTGCAGAGCAGTCAGGCTCTCGAGGAGGCCCTCGCCACCGATCGTTGGGAGGCCCTGGTGCTCGACCCGCGC
>JAJDEX010000548.1 GCA_029259575.1 Planctomycetota bacterium
TCGAAGGACTTGCCGAAGAACGACACGACCGAGTCCGCCGCTGCGATGCGCGCCGCGACCTCGGCGAGCAGCGCGCGTTCGTCCTCGGGCCCTCGCAGGAATCCCTGCCAGACCTCGAAGCGTTCGCCGACGAAACGTCCAAGCCCGACCATGTAGACCCAAGTGCCCGCGCCACCGGAGAGGCCCGTGGTCTCGGTGTCCAGGTAGACCGCGCGCCGCAGGTCGAGGCCGTCCAGCGCCGCGTCGCCGGTGAGCGTGTGGAAGGCCGATGTGTCCACGGCATCGATCTCGGACAAGGCCCAGCACCCATGCAAGTCACTCGCATTCTGACAGTGACTCCTAACCGCGTAGATTCCGGCAGGGCCCTCGGCGAGAGCCAGGTCCGCGGGCGGATCGAGGCTGGGCTCGACCAGGCGTGCGGAATCCGGTGAGCCCGTGGACGGGGCGGCGCCACGCTCGTGCTGACCGGTCGCAGCATCCTCGCCCGACGCATCCCGTCGCAGGCGCCGCAGACGGTCGCGCATCCCTTCGGACATGTCAGTGGGCTCCCGAGAGAACGGCGCTCACGCTTCCTGGCCCACGCCGCGCGGCAAGTGACCTTCCGCACTGAGGTCGGCCTGGCCTGTGGAGCCCCCGCCCCCGGCCAGTTCGCTGGCGTCGTGATCCACGGGCGCCGGTCCGGCCAACAGGTGGTCCAGGATCGCGGCGACGATGAACTTGCCCTCGGGACCAACCTCGTCGGCGGGCCCCACGCAGGCCGGACAGCCATTCACGCAGGCGCAACGGGACACGACATCGCGCGCGGCTTCGAGCAGTTCGCGGTGCGCATCGAGCAACAGGTCCACCAGCCCCACCCCGCCTTGCACACGGTCGTACAGGTACAACGTCGGGCGACCGAAGTGCGGTGACTTCACGTGGCTGGACAGGCCCAGGTCCGACGGTTGGCAGCGGACGAAGAGCGGGGTCACGCGTCGCACGACCTGGCCCAAGGCACGCCATGCGGCGCCCCGATCGGCAGTGGCCAGACCCAACTTCGCGGAGGTCGATTCGGACAACGTCAGGACGAAGGCCTCGGTGTCGAGTTCCTCGGGCGGCAGGTGGATGTCGCCGGCGCCCAGGTTCTCGCGCGTGTAGAAGCGGATCTTCTTGTAGAGCGTGGCGACGGTCGTGACGTGAACCTCACCGCGCCAGACGGAGTGATCCTCTTGTTCGAGGTCACCGTCGATGCCACGCCGGCGACATTCCTCGAGACGCAGGACCCGCACTTCGGTGTCGGTCTGTGCGTCGGTGAAGTAGTCGGACTCGACCGGCTTGGCGTACGCGCGCCGGTTCTTGTGATCGAAGCGTTCGATGCGCCACGTCACGCCTTGGACGATGTAGATCGCGCCTTCGTGACACGTGACCAAGGAGGCTTCGCGGTCGACCTCGCCGATCGCGGTCTCGGTGCCCTGTTCCAGGATCAACACATTGTCGATGTCGCCCACCGCCAGGTTCACGTCCTGGGCCGGATAGGCGTCCGCCATCCAGTAGAACGCGTTCTCGCGCTCGAGCAGGAAACCGCACTCCTCGGAAAGATACTCGAGGACCTCGAGCGCTTCCGGCGTGGTGAAGCTGGGCTCGTCCGCCAGCCCGCTGTCCGTCGGCTGGTCCACAGCCGCGCGCCGGAACGGCAATTCGAATGCAGCGCACTTCAGCTGCTCGGACAGGATCACCAGGTTGTCGGGATCGACGCCGAGCCGTTCGCGGGCCTCCTGGAACAGGTACTCCGGGTGATGCGCGAGGTACTGGTCGACGGGCTCGGAGCGCGCGATCTGCAGCACCAGGCTGTCGCGGCCACGGCGTCCGACCCGACCCGCGCGTTGCCAGAACGAGGACTGGCTGCCCGGATAGCCCACCAGCACGGCGACATCGAGCGCGCCGATGTCCACGCCCAGTTCGAGTGCATTGGTCGAGATCACGACCTTGACCGTGCCGTCGCGCAGACCGGACTCGATCTCGCGCCGCATGTTGGGCAGGTAGCCGCCGCGGTAGCCCTTGACCTCGCTGGGTTGCAGGCCGAGCTCGCGCGCGGACTCCTTGAGGTAGCGCGTCAGGACCTCGACCGCGGTTCGACGTGCGCAGAAGAAGATGGTCTGGTGCCCCGGCCCGACCACGGCCTTGGCCAGCGTCCGCGCTTCCTCGAGCGCGTTCGCGCGCAGGCCCGCGACCGGGTCGAGCAGCGGCGGCTCGTAGACCGCGAAGTGCCGGGCACCCGCAGGCGACGCGTCCTCGCCGACGACCTCGACCTCGCGTCCGAACATCGAACGCGCGTGGGCCGCGGGGTCACGCAACGTGGCGGAGCTGGCCAGGAACTTCGGATTCGAACCGTAGTGCCGCGCGATGCGCACGAGACGGCGCAGCACGTTCGCCACGCTGGAACCGAACACACCGGACAGGCTATGCACCTCGTCGACGACGACGTACTCGAGGTCGCGGAACAGCTCGGCCCACTTGGCGTGGTTGGGCAGGATGCCCTGGTGCAGCATCCACGGATTGGTCAGGATCAGGTGTCCGCGATCGCGCAGATTGCGGCGCACCGACGGCGGCGTGTCCCCGTCGTACGTGAACGCGTTCCAGTCCCGTCCGACGCCCGCATCCTGCAGCTCGGAGATCAGCCCGGTCAGGCCGGCGGTCTGATCCTGGGACAGGGCCTTGGTCGGGTAGAGGAACAGCGCACGCGCACCTCCGTTGGTCTCGATCAACCGTTGGATCACCGGCGCGACGTAACCGATCGTCTTGCCCGACGCGGTCGGCGTGGCGACCAGCACGTCCTTGCCGTCCAACGCCAGCTCGATCGCGCGCGCTTGATGCTCGTAGGGTTCGAGGGCACCGCGTTGGCGGAACACGTCGACCAGTTCCGGCGCCAGCCGCGCGGGCCATGCGGTCGTGCGACCGGGGCGCGGCGGCATCTCGTGCCAGTGCACGATCCGTTCCTTCCATTGGGGCTCCTCGTGGAGCGCCTTCAGGATCGACGCGACCCCTCGGGAGCCAGAGTTCGCCCGCTCGCGCCGACGTCGGATGCGCCCGTCTGGGGAGCCCCCGCTCTGATGATCGTCCCCTCGTCGTTGGCTCATGTGCTGCGCGGATCCTCGGGCAGCCAGCGCGGCACCCGGTTCGGGATCTGTTCGGGTCAGCCTAGGGTTCCGGCGCCCCCACGTCCAGCCGGAGGCCGACTAGCGGCCGACCAGTTCGATCAAGCGTGCGTGCAGCGTCGGGTCCTGGAGGATGCTGCGCCGGCCGTTCACCTCGACCAGGACCCGGTCCTCGGGTCCGATGCCGAAGAGGGCGGTCCAGCTGGCGTCCTGGGCCGTGCTGTGGAACGTCAGGCGGACTTCCTGGTCGAGCCCTCCGATCGCTTCGCCGGGCACGTGACCCGCAGCTCGCAGGAACAACAACGGGTCGAGCATGTCGTACAGCGACGTCGCGGACGAACCGTCGGATTCCAGGTGCCACGTACCTTGGGTCTTGCGCACGAAGTCGCGTTGCACGCCGTCGTGGACCAGCGTCAAGCGGTCGAGTTGCAGCGGCGCTTCCTCCAACGCCCAGACGCGCTTCGCCAACCAGGCGTGCGCCTCGAAGGCGAAGTGCGGCAGGATGCCGGGTGCGACGAGGCCGATCAGATCGTCCCCTTCACGTTGCACGCTGTCCATGGACTCGCCATCGGGACCGGGGAACGTCGCGCCGAACCTCATCTGGCGCTCGAACCCGACCAGCTGCCCGCCCATCTCGAAGTGCAACGTGTGGACCTCGGTTTCGTCGGCGAACGCGGACGCCGCATCCTCGGGTCGGTCGATCAGGTAGGGGCCGATACGTGCACTCTCCAGCTGCCCGAACAGGTCCTGGATCATGGTCGGTTCGGCGGGACCCAACTCGACGAAGGAGCCATCGTCCTTTGGCGCACTGACGACCCACTGAGCTTCCTTCACCTGCGTCAACCGCACGGAGTGGTCGGGCCCCGCAAGGTCGACCTGGGCCAGGTCCTTGCGGAACACGTGGATCAGCAACGGGTCGAGCATCGTCAACCACGGTTCGGTGACGCGCCCCAGGTCGGCGTGGTCGATCTGGAAGACGTGGTGCGAATCGGCGTGCTTGCAGAAGTACCCGCCCGATTCGGTATGACCGAACTGGACGCGCTCCAGCTTGCCGGTGTTGTCCTCGATGAGGATCTCGAAGTCGGGCACCGCGAGGCCCCAGCGTTCGACGTCGATGTTCGGGTCGTCGTTCACGAAGAACGCCACGTTCAAGCCGATCAGGGCCGGCAGGAAGGCCACACGGAACGTGTAGTCGTCCAGGCTCACGCGTTCGGGCTTGGACAGCATCCAAGTTCCTTGGTCGACCTGGGCCTCCATGGCCAGCGGGACCAGACGCTCCTCGTCCACGTAGAAGCCGCGTCGATGAACCTTGACGACGTGACCCGGGTCCATGTGGAAGATGCGGTGGTCGCGGAAGTCGGCGACGTTGCGCAGCAACACGGTGTCCAGATTGCGCTTCACACGCATGACCTGGCCGCGAGCGCGCACGAGCAGCCGCGTGCTGTCGGCGTCGACGGGACCGACCTCGACCACCTCTTTCCAAGACTCACCGTCGGCCCCCACACCGGTCAGCCGAATCGTGGCGCGCGGCGGGGCGAAGTGCTCCTGCAACTCGTCGAACTCGGACTTGGCCACGTAGGCGGCCGGTTGGTTCAACGCCGTGAGCAGTTCGTTCAGGAACGCAACGTCCGCGGGGTACTCGACGGGATCGGCCACCCACCAACGACCTTCGCGCACCTCGAGCCCGACGACCGTGTCGCGCTCGGTGTGATCGATGAAGA
>JAJDEX010000549.1 GCA_029259575.1 Planctomycetota bacterium
CGACGCCAGCGGCCTGTCGGTCACCGCGGTCGAGGACGGCGACGACTGGATCATCTGCGGCGAGAAGAAGTGGACCACCAACGGCGGCGTCGCCGACATCTACTCGGTCTTCGCCGTCACCGACCCGACATCCAAATCGCGCCGCATCAGCGCCTTCGCCGTCGAGAAGGGCACGCCTGGCTTCGAGATCAAGAAGGTCGAGGACAAGATGGGCATCCGCACCGTCCCTGTCGTCGAGACGCACTTCGATCACGTCCGCGTTCCCAAGGAGAACCTGATCGGTGGACGCGCGGGCGTCGGCTTCAAGCACGCGATGCAGACGCTCGACTACGCGCGTCCCGGCGTCGCGGCCCAGGCCGTCGGTGCTTCCCAGGGAGCCCTCGACCTGGCGAACGTCTACGCGAACCGTCGCAAGCAGTTCGGCAAGCCGATCTCGAACCACCAGATGGTCCAGCAGATGCTCGCCAACATGTCGATGAAGACCGAGGCCGCGCGCCAGCTGGTCTACGCCGCCGCCGCCGGTATCGACGACGTGGGCCCGAGCCCGATGAACTCCAAGAACGCCGCGATGGCCAAGTGCTTCGCGACGGACGTGGCCATGGAGGTCGCGACCGATGCGGTCCAGGTCTTCGGCGGCTACGGCTTCATGGAGGACTACCCGATCGCCAAGTTCTTCCGCGACGCCAAGATCCTGCAGATCTACGAGGGCACCAACCAGGTGCAGCGCCTCGTCATTGCGCGGCACATGATCCGCGAAGCGAGCGAGCTCGATCACCTCCAGGACTTCATCCCGACCGAGGTTCAGGAGAGCTACTCCGAAGAGCCCGTGATGTCGCACAACGTCTGAGCCCAGGCTCGACCACGACGCGATCTTCCACGTTAGGGAAGACCATGACAGCGGGGCCCCAAGTCGTTTCGACTCGGGGCCCCGCATGCGTAGAACGAGGTTCGTTCCCGGATCGAAGCGTCCGCGAACCACGGACGCGTCGAAGCCCGGGCGCTCCCGTTTTGGGACGGCGCGTTTCGAGGGGCGTTTAGAACAGCCAGTCGCCTTGAGGGTGCGTATTTTGTAGTTGGAGGATACGTAGCCGCTCTCAAGAAGGGCCTCCGTGTCCGCTGCGCTCGATCGATGGATTTTGCACCCGATCGCGTGACCGTCTCTCTGTCATTCCGGCCTTCACCGGACTCCTCATCCAGCTTGCCGAACTCCCGCTCGAGTCGGCCTTCGCGACCTACGTGCAACCAGAATCGGACCTGCTCGTACCGCCAATCTGCACCATGAACCTCAAGTCTCTCCTCGCCTTCGGCGCTCTGCTCCCGAGCGCTGCTTTCGCACAGTCCGGCATCGTATCGGACGATTTCAGCGGAGCTGCGCTCGGCTCACATTGGACCCACGTCGATCCCCTCGGGGACACCGGCTTCGGGTTGCAAGGCTTCGGAACGGGTGATGCGCAAGCCGTGTTCTCCCTGCCGGCAGGCACGAGCCACGATCTTTGGCACGACGACAATCACGCGCCGCGCTTGCTCCAGAACTGCAACGACGTCGACTTCGAGGTCGAGGTCAAGTGGGACTCGGAACTCGTCGACGCAACCACGAGCCACGGCATCGTCGTGCAGGAGAGCATGAACGAGCTCCTGCGCTTCGAGTTCCTGGCCACCTCCAGCGACGACTTCCTCTTCGCCGCTCACGTCGGAGACTCCAGTGCCCAGACCCTCGAGCAGACCGAGCTCGCCGGCGGCGTCCCCAGCTACATGCGCATCAACCGCACGGGCGACACTTGGTGCATCCACTACTCGTACGACGGCGTGGTCTACTCGCCTTGTGCCGAGGTCGAGTACGAACTCGAAGCCAACCAGGTCGGCCTGTTCGCGATCAACTACGGCTCGGGCGGTACCGCTCCGGCGCTCGACAGCCGCGTCGACTACTTCTTCAACACCGCCTCGCCGATCTCCCCCGAGGACGGCCCCGGTGATTCCGAGATCCCGATCGCGAACGCCGGTGCGGCCCAAGCGATCCACGCGGGCAACCTGGTCGTGCTCGACGGCAGCGCGTCCAGCGACGACACGACCGCCACGCCGGACCTCGGCTACGACTGGGCCATCGTCGGCGCACCCGCCGGCAGCCTGGCCGTGCTCTCCGGTGCCAACACGATCGCGCCCTCGTTCACGGCGGATGTGACCGGTGTCTACGTCGTCGAACTGGTCGTCACGGACGCCGCGGGATTCAGCAGCGAGCCCTCGACCGTCGAGATCTCCAGCGAGAACCTCGCACCGATCTCGGACGCGGGCGATGACGAGCTGGCCGGCATCGGCAGCTCGGTCGTGCTCGACGGCCTCGACAGCTTCGACCCGGACGGTGACGACATCACGTTCCAGTGGACCCTCGCCAGCCTCCCGGCCGGCAGCAACGCGGTTCTGATGGATGCCGATACGGCGACACCCTCCCTGTCGCCCGATGTGGTCGGTGACTACGTGCTCGAGCTCGTCGTCAGCGACGCGTTCAGCGATTCCGACGTCGACGAGTTGATCGT
>JAJDEX010000550.1 GCA_029259575.1 Planctomycetota bacterium
ATGCCCTCGGCTCCCCCACACGGCACGACCGGGTGACCCGGAAGGTAGGGCGCGAGGTGCGGGCTGACGCCGATCGGGCCCATACCCGGTCCTCCCCCGCCGTGCGGGATGCAGAACGTCTTGTGCAGGTTCAGGTGGCAGACGTCCGGACCGAAGTCGCCGGGGCGGCAGAGGCCGACCTGGGCGTTCATGTTGGCGCCGTCCATGTAGACCTGGCCGCCGTGGTCGTGGACGACCTGGCAGATCTCACGGATCGCGGCCTCGAACACGCCGTGCGTGGACGGGTAGGTCACCATCAGCGCCGCCAGCTTCGCGCTGTGCTGCTCGGCCTTGGCGCGCAGGTCGGCGACATCGATGTTGCCGGCCTTGTCGCACTTGACGGCGACGACGCGCATGCCGGCGAGCACGGCCGAAGCCGGGTTCGTGCCGTGCGCGGACGTGGGGATCAAACACACGTCGCGGTCCTTGCCACCGTTCGCCTGGTGGAAGGCGCGGATGACAAGCATGCCGGCGAACTCACCTTGCGCGCCGGAGTTCGGCTGTAGCGAGACGGCGGCGAAGCCGGTGATCTCGGCCAGCCAGTCCTCGAGCTCGCCGATCAAGCGCGCGTAGCCCTGGGCCTGATCGACGGGAGCGAACGGGTGCAGGTTCGCGAACGTGTCCCACGTGACCGGAATCATCTCGCTGGTCGCGTTCAGCTTCATCGTGCACGAGCCGAGCGGGATCATCGACGTCGTCAGCGACAGGTCGCGGCCGGCGAGCTTGTGCGTGTAGCGCAGCATCTCGCTCTCGGAGCGGTGCACGTGGAACACGGGATGCTCGAGGTAGGCGCTGGCGCGCGCGTGGGGCGCAGCGAACGAGCCGAGCTCGGTCGGCAGTTCGAGCTTGGCCGAGGACCCGGCGATCGCACTGAGGACCGCGCGCACGTCGTCGACCGTCGTGGTCTCGTCGAACGTCACGCCGACCGATGTGCCGTCGATCTCGCGCAGGTTGTAGCCCGCGGAACGCGCCGCCGCGTGCACGGCCGTCGCATCGACGCCCGTCACGTGCAAGGTGTCGAACACGGCGCCAGCGGACACCTGGACGCCCGCGCCGCGGAGGGACGTCTGCAGCGCCTCGGTCATGGAAGCCGTGCGCTCGGCGATCGTGCGCAAGCCGTCCGGACCGTGGTAAACGGCGTACATGCCGGCCATGATCGCCAGCAGGACCTGCGCGGTGCAGATGTTGCTGGTCGCCTTGTCGCGGCGAATGTGCTGCTCGCGCGTCTGCAGCGCCATGCGCAGCGCGCGATTGCCGTTGGCGTCCTTGCTGACACCGATGATGCGACCGGGGATCTGGCGCTTGTACTCGTCGCCCGTGGCGAAGTATCCGGCGTGCGGACCGCCGTATCCCATCGGGACACCGAAGCGTTGGGTGGTGCCGATGGCGACGTCCGCTCCGAACTCGGCGGGCGGGCGCAGCACGGTCAAGGCCAGCAGGTCGCAGGCAGCGATCAACAGGCCGTTCGCGGCGTGGACCTTGTCGGCCAGTTCTTGGAAGTCGTCGACCCGGCCGTACGTGTCGGGGTACTGAACCAGGACTCCGCATGCGCCGGCGACGTCGGCGGTCGAGACGTCCACCACTTCGACCGTCACGTTGATGGCCTCGGCGCGCGTCTGCAACACCGCGATCGTTTGCGGGTGGCAGCGGTCCGAGACCAGGAAGCGGTTGACCTGCTTGCGACCGACGGCCCACGCCATCGCCATCGCTTCCGCTGCGGCGGTCGCCTCGTCCAAGAGCGACGCGTTCGCCAGCGACATGCCGGTCAGATCCGTGATCACCGTTTGGAAGTTCAGCAGGGCCTCGAGTCGACCTTGGCTGATCTCGGCCTGGTACGGCGTGTACTGCGTGTACCACGCCGGGTTCTCGAGCACGTTGCGCAGGATGACCGGTGGCACGATCGTGTCCGCGTAGCCCATGCCGATGCAGGAACGCATGACCTTGTTCTCGGACGCCATGGCGTGCAGGTCCTGCAGCAACGCGTGTTCGGTGCGCGCGGTCGGCAAGTCCAGGTCACCCTGGAAGCGAATGTCCGCAGGCACGGTCTCGTCGACGAGTGCTTCGAGCGACGGAAGGCCGATGCGCTCCAGCATGGTGGCGACGTCCGCGGGACGGGGACCGAGATGTCGGGGAGCGAAGGCGTCGGAGGGCGCGAGGAAGGCGGGCTGAGTCACGGGTTCGGCGATCTGTCCGGTTCGTTTCCGTTCCCAAATGGTGGGTGGACGGAAGGGCGTTGGGTTTCTCGAACGCACGGCGGGTTCGAGCGGGCGAACAGTCTACGTCCGGCCCCGGAGCCCTTCCTCAACGACTCGCCGGATCGAGCGAGCGCGCTCCGAGGCGTCGTCCGTCGAGCCCGTGAGAATGGGCGATCCCTCGAAGTCTGGACCTATCGGTCCGCTACTCCATCACAGGATCCGACCCGTAAATGGTGTCGACCCGCCTCCAGACGCACGCCAGAAGGGCAATGTAACGGCAATGAAAGGCGAGGTGACGTAAGGGTAAACAGTATTGGATGGATTCATTCCGAGTCGGTCCAATCAGCACATGGGCCGACCCAAGGAATTCGATCGTCAGGAAGTCCTCCACCGCGCGGTGGACACGTTCTGGGCACGAGGATTCGAAGGAACCTCGGTGCAAATGCTGGTCGACAGCATGGGGATCCATCGAGCCAGCCTCTACGACACGTACGGCTCGAAGGCGGACCTCTTCAAAGAAGCGATGGACTGCTATTCCTCGCAGACGCACGACGCGTTCCGCCAGGCCCTCGATCGCGAGGGCAAGTCGCGCGACATCCTGCGTCACTTCCTGCGCGACTCGGTGCATCGTCTATGCACGGTCCAGACGCAGGGTTGCTTGATGATCAAGACCGTTGTGTCGATCGCGGACGAGGTCCCTGGCGCGCACGATCGTGTGGTACGGCACATGGAGGAGATCCGCGGTATGCTGCGCGACCTTCTGCAGAGAGGGAAGGACTCGGGCGAGTTCGCAGCGGAAATGGACGTGGACGCCGTCTCCCATTTCCTGATGACGATGTTCGAGGGACTGGTCGTCGGTGCCGCTGTGCAGCACGACGAGGGCCGCCACTTGGGCACGGTGGAGTTGGCCCTCAAGGCCATCGCCTGACCGAGCACGACCGAACCTGCAGTTTCGTTCCAACAACCCCGGGAATACGGGGCGGCGCGAAACGCCCGGAATCACGACCGAACGGTGGGTCGTGGAGCTCGCCTAACGCGTTGTAGGTGCGAAGACGCGGGTGAGTTGCTGCTCGAGTTCCTCGTGGGAATAGAACGCAGTTGGGTCGTGCCGTCGCAGTTGATGCCCCCACCCGGCCGGCTCCGGAGGTCGGTCGTTCCACTCGACGCCCGGCTCGTACCAGAGGAACAGGTGCCGCGCGACCCCGATCGGCAGGCGCCCACGGGTCAGCAAGCGACCCGCGATGCGCTGGTCGTCCAGGAATCCCTGGGTCGGGGTGCCCGCGAAACGGATCATCGCGTCGCTGCACGTCTGTGCGTCGTCCCGCGCGAAGACTTCGAGCCAGACCACCAGCACCGCAGGATCCGCGCCTTCGGGAGCGCCCGCGAGCGCCGTCACGATCGAGTCCGAGGAGGCCTGGCAGCGCGGACAGCTGGGCGAGAGCAACGCGATGAGACGCGGTCGTCCTTTCGCCTCGTTGAAGGCTGCCTTGAGCCCTTCGACGCTCGGGCCCAGGACGTGGACCGGCTCGGTCCGCGCCGTTCGAGGGCGCGATGCATCCGCGGAAGAATGGTGGACGACGGAGTCCCCGGGCACGCTGGCACAGGAGGCCAAGGCCGCGACGAGGGTCGCAGTGAGACAGGCGGAGATCCGGAGTTTCGAACGGGAAAGGCGCACCCTCCATTCTTCGGCCTCGCCATCCGGGCGGACTGAGACGAGCCGTGCCGATCTCGAATCGAGAACTCACGCGTGAATGTGCAGGCCCGTGCCGATACCCTGGGCCGCATGGAGCTCGTGGGGATCGAAATCGTCGAGGACCGCACCGCGCAGAGTCGCCCCGACCAGGGCTTCCTGAGGGTGTCCCGACTGACGGTGCAGAACAGGTACGACGACGGCTCGACCTCGCAGCCCTACGCCTGCGATGTCGTGCGTCGGCGCCGGAGCGATGCGGTCGTAGCCGTCCTCTTCGAGCGCGACGCGAACGGGCGCCCGGTGGTGCTGCTGCGCGAAGCCGCGCGCGTGCCGATCTATCTGCGCAAGGACGCGACGCCCGTCCATCCCGATCCGCGCGAGTACCGCACGATCTTCGAACTGGTCGCGGGCATGGTCGAGGACGACGACCCGACCGGCCTTCCCGGTCGCGCGCAACGTTCCGCAGCCGAAGCCCACGAGGAGGCCGGCCTCGATCTGCCCCCCACCGCCTTCCGCGACCTCGGCGGCGAGACCTTCGCCAGCCCCGGGATCACGGACGAGAAGCTGTACTTCCTGGTCGCCGAGACCCCGCTCGAAGGTGCGCACCTGGGCGACGGCGACGGCTCGGTCATGGAGGAATGGGGTCGCATCCACCGCATGGACCTGGGCGACGCGATCCGCGCTTGCCGCACGGGCGAGGTCCCGGACATGAAGACCGAGGTCGGCCTGTTGCGCCTCGCCGACGCGATCGGGTTCGTGCCTCAACTGGACTGCTACCTCGCGGACCTCCCCGCCGAGGTGCGCGCACGACACACGCGATTGGGTATCGAGGTCGACGCATGAAACCTGCCCGCATCGGCATCGTCGGCGCACGTCGCGCGCGCCAGGGGCTGGGCCCGTTCGTGGCGCGCGACCTTGCCAAGGCCGGAACCGACGTCGTGGCCTTCACGACGACGAACGCTGCCACGGTTCAAGAGGCCGGCGCGGCCCTCAGCACCCTCGGCGTTCGCGCGGAAGGCTACACGTCCATGGAGGTCATGCTGGACCAACAGAACTTGGACGCCGTCGTCATCCTGTCGCCCCCCGAGCACCATGAGAGCGCGCTCGACTGGGCCTGGACCGCGGGCTGCCACGTGTTGTGCGAGAAGCCGTTGGTGCAACCCGCGTCGGGCGCCGATGCCTCTCGACTGGTCGACCAGTTCGCGGGCTCGGGCCTCTTGCTCGCCGAGAACTGCCAGTGGCCGCAGGTGCTGGACGCCGCCCGCGAACTCGTGCCGACGATGGGCGTGGATTCGCTCGAGCGATTCGAGATGGAGCTGTGCCCCGAGTCCCGCGGCGTCGGTCTGGTGCGCGACGCCATGTCCCATCCGCTCAGCTTGTTGCAGTCGCTGACGCAGCACCCGGGCGCGGTGATCAACGTCGCCTTCGACGAGACCGACCCGGACACCGGATTCACGGTCGCGCACTTCGACTTCCTATCGCCGGGCCAGGTCACCGCCTGCGAGGTCCGCCTGTTCCGCACCGAACTGCGCCCGCGCCCCGCCTCGTTCGCGGTGAACGGCCAGCGGGTTCAACGCTTGATCCGCGAGCCCGGCTACACGTTCCACCTGTCCCACGGGGATCGGCTCGTGGGCTGCCCCGATCCCCTCACGACCCACATCGCCAGGTGGACCGAGCAATTGTCGGCTACGCTGTCGGGCACTCCCCCCGAACGCGCGACCGAGATCGAGGCCCGAGCCGACATGCTCGAGACCCTCGTGTCGACGTTCGGCGAGACGCACGGATGACCCACGCGATCCACGACTTCGGCGCCAAGCTGCGCCAGCCCGGAGCGGCACCGACGCTCGAGGCCTACGTGAACTGGCGTCGGTCGGTGCGCGACGCCCGCGCAGCCGGGGATGCGACGCCGCCCGCGCCGGACCTGGCGCCGGTCTCGATCAACCTCGACCTGACGACCGCGTGCAACTTCAAGTGCACGCACTGCATCGACTGGGACATCCTGAACTCGAAGCCGCGGCTCGACATGGACGACCTGCGTGCGTCGTTGCGGCGCATGTCGGAACACGGGTTGCGTTCGGTCATCCTGATCGGCGGCGGCGAGCCGACGGTGCACCCGGGCTTCGTCGAGCTCGTCGCGTACCTGAAACAACTCGAGCTGTCCGTCGCGATCGTATCGAACGGTAGCCGTGGTGAGCGACTGCTCGAGGTCGCGCCGATGTTGACCAAGGGCGATTGGATCCGTTTGTCGTTGGACTCCGGTTCGAACGAGTTGTTCGAGGCGATGCACCTGCCGAACGACAAGAGCGTGACGCTGGACGTCATCTGCTCGTGGATCCCCAAGATCCGCGCGGCGAATCCGGACGTCACGGTCGGCTTCAGCTATGTCGTCGTCTGGAAAGGCGCATCGCGCGAGGAGAACGCCATCCACGAGAACATCCACGAGATGTTCCTGGCCGCCGAACGCGCGCGCGAAGCGGGCTTCCACTACATCGGCTACAAGCCGGTGCTCGAGCGCCAGGCCGATGGCGCCGAGGTGATGGACCCCGAGCGCGCCGCGAACCACGTGACCGAGGTCGCGTCGCGTATCCGCGCCGAAGTCGAGCGTGCGCGCGCCCTCGAGTCGGGCGACTTCTCGGTGTACGAGAGCATCAACCTGCGCCTGCTGGAGAGCGGCGATTGGAGACAGGCGACCCTGCAACCGAAGACGTGCCACATGCAGGCGCTGCGCCAGGTGCTGTCGCCGATGGGTGCGTACAACTGCCCCGCCCATCGCGGCGTGGACAAGGCGCGCTTGGGCGACGCGGGCAACTGGGCCACGGACGAGGGCGCCGCACGCGCGGGCGAACACCTGGCCACGATCCTGGACGAGTTCGACGCCAGCCACGAATGCGCCCAGGTGACCTGCCTGTACCACGGCGTCAACTGGTGGATCGAGGACCTGATCGCCGATGCCGACGCGCCGGCGATCCCGATGGGCGCCGAAGCGGGCGACTACTTCCTGTAGCCATGGCTGCCCAGATCGTCCCCGACGCCCGCGCGCTGGCCGACGCGCTGGCGCCCGACCGAGGTCAGCGCACGATCGCGCTGGCGAACGGCTGCTTCGACATCCTGCACGTCGGTCACGTGCGCCTGTTGCAGGAAGCGCGGCAGCATGGTGACGTCCTGGTCGTCGCGTTGAACACCGATGCCAGTGCGCGCGCCCTGAAGGGCCCGGACCGGCCGTACGTCACTCTGGACGAGCGCATGGAGATCATCGCCGCGCTCGCCGGCGTCGACTACATCACGTCGTTCGCCGAACCGACGGCGCACGCGTTGGTCGAAGCGCTGCGCCCCGACGTCTACGTCAAGGGCACCGATCGCACACCGGACACGACACCCGAACGCGAACTCGTCGAGAGCCTCGGCGGGCGGCTCGTGTTCTTGGGTGGACCCAAGGAACGTTCGTCGACGGACCTGGGTCGACGGGGCTAGTCAGTCGAGGGGCTGGGCCCGCACCCGATGGCGATTCCGTCGACGGAACGCGAAGCGCTCGCGCCCTTCTTGCGAAGGGACGCGAGCGCGATCGACTTGGAGGGATCACTGGAACGTAAGGACCCAACCATCGGTCAGGTTGGCCGTCGGGTTGGGGTTCACATCGCGATACCAGCACTGGAAGCGCCAGGTCTCACCGGCCAGGACCGCGACCGAAGGAGTCAACGGGATCGCCGTCAGGTCCAGGGCATGACTCATCGTTCCGCCCGATCCGATCAGGGTCAACGAGGAGTTGATGCGCGCGAACGGAACCGCCAAACAGAAGGTGCCCTGCATCCCCGCGAGGTTCGGGGTGAAGCCCTGCACTTGACCGGCGAGGAAGAAGGCGAATGCACCGGGGGGCAGCTGGCTGGCCGACAACGTCAGGTCGTTGTCCAGCGCAAGGGCACTTCCCGTCGCCGACATCAGGCCCGGAAGGCCCGTGCTGTTGGGGACCGCGGGCCCGCAGTAGCTGGCTCCGATGGGTGCGCTGCTCGAGGCGTTCAGCACGACCGTCAACTGGTTCGAATCGCGAGTCACCGTCGCCAGATCGGGGGATCCATTGCCGTCGAGGTCGGCGGCGACCAGATGACTGGGGTGCAGCCCGATGGGGATCGTCGTACCAGCGCCGGCGAAGACACCGTTGCCGGGATTCGCATGCGTGGCCAGGACGTTGCTGTCCTCATCGGCGACGGCCAGGTCCGTATCGCCGTCCAGGTCGAAGTCTCGCCCGACGATGGCGCCGGGGTTGATGCCTCCGTTGAAGAAGAACGAGCTCGTGAAGGTTCCGCCTTGGTTCAGCATGACCATGATGAATCCCGCGTCGTTCTCGTCCGAGGTCGCTGCGAGGTCCAGGTCGCCGTCGCCGTCCAGGTCCGCCGCCATCAGGCCGCTCGGCTTGTTGTTGAGCGAGACGGGGTAGCTGGTGATCGGTCCGAAGCCTCCAGCTCCATTGCCGAACACCACGTCGACGCGACGGCTGTCGTGCGCCGCGACCGCGATGTCCTGGATGCCGTCCCCGTTCAAGTCACCGAGGGCCAGGTAACGCGGCTCGATGCCGACCGTCACGGTCCCCGACAGGGCGAACGTGCCGGTGAAGTAGCCCATGTACCGCCCACGCTCGCGGGGCGAGAGGATGTCACCGAGGATGATGAATGCGAGAGCTTGAAGGCCACCGCCGCCAACACCTTGGAGAGCGCGGAAGGCCA
>JAJDEX010000056.1 GCA_029259575.1 Planctomycetota bacterium
CCTCCTCGAGAATGGGAGGGTCGACATCCACCTCCCTTGGGACGACGTCCAAGAGATCGTCGCCTACAAGCGAGATCTGATCACCATCGACGACGTCGTGGTGGGACTCAACCGTGAAAGCGAGGGCATCTTCATCAGCGAGGACAGTGATGAGTTCGCGCAGGTCCTCGAGATCCTGACTGACCGCTACGGGATCGACTGCGATGCATGGCTCCCCGAGGTCACGTACCCACCCTTCGCGCCATGCTTCACCGTTCTTTGGACGGCTGACGCGAGCGAGTAGGGCGAAGGGGCACCCTTCGCATCGACTGATCGCCGGTGACCTTGGCTATAGGGTGCCGGACACTCGTCCACCCCAGAGTGAACGGATCGTGCCGGCACACTTCGGTCGATCCGGTGCTGTCGAGCGTCAGATCGTGTCAGAGGCAGGAGTGCGAACAGCTGAGCCTGGCACGATCTGAGGCTCAGACCTCATCCAGCTTCTTACCCGACACCGCCTGCTTGACGACGGAATCCATCAGCACCGCGGCCAGCGGGGTCGAGGCCGTTTCCAGCAGGTCGCGGGCCGACTGGACCGTCTTCAGGTCGTCCGACTTCTGGGCGGCTTGACCCGACGCCATCGCCGCCAGCAGGTCCTCGAACGTCTCCTGATCGAGCGCGTCCTCGGCGGCGGCCATGTTCTTCTCGACAGCGGCCATCATCGTGCCGATCTCGGTGCGCAGATCGACGACGCGGCGGCGGTCGAAGTCCTCTTGGGCGTTCTCGAAGCCGGCCGAGAGCATCGTCTCGACCTCTTCGTCGGTCAGGCCGTGCATCGGCTGGATGTCGATCGAGGCCAAGGCGCCCGTCGATTCCTCCTTGGCCGTCACCGTCAACATGCCGTCCGCATCCAACGCGAAACGCACCGCGACGCGTGGCATGCCGGCCGGCATGGGGGGGATGCCCTTCAGTTCGAACTTGCCGAGGGAGCGGCAGTCGGCCGCCATCTCGCGTTCGCCTTGGACGACGTTGAAGTTGATGCCGGTCTGGCCCTCGGCGTACGTCGTGAAGCCCTCGTTGTGGCTGCACGGGATCGTCGAGTTGCGTTCGATCATCTTGGCGACCGCGCCGCCGACCGTTTCGATGCCCATCGACAGCGGTGTGACGTCCATCAACAGGATGTCGCGCGTGCCGCCCGTCAGGACGTGGGCCTGGATCGCTGCGCCTAGGGCGACGACCTCGTCAGGGTCGAGCGCGGTGTGCGGCTCGCGACCGAAGAACTCCTGCACGGCGCTGCGCACCAGGGGCATGCGCGTCGAGCCTCCGACCAGCACGACTTCCTCGATGTCCGCGACCTCGAGTTCGGCGTCGGCCAACGCACGCTTGCAGCACGCCAGCGCGCGGTCGATCAGGGGGCGCGCCAGCGACTCCATCTCGGCGCGCGTCACCGTGCGGCGCCAGTTCAGGCCCGGCAGCGACAGGTGCATCTCGTGCTCGGGGTCCTTGGACAGCGCGATCTTGCAGTGCTCGGCGGCGAGGCGCGCGGCCTGCAGGAACGCCGGATCGGTCAGCGTTTCGGCCGGGACCTGATCCGCTAGTTCGGTGCGCGCGAGGTCGACCAATGTGCGATCGATGTCGTCCCCACCCAAACGGGTATCGCCGTTCGTCGCGAGGACTTGGAACACGCCGTCCTCGATCGAGAGCACGGACACGTCGAACGTGCCGCCGCCCAGGTCGAACACGGCGACCGTGCCCTCGGACTTCTGGTCCAAACCGTAGGCCAGACTTGCGGCTGTCGGCTCGTTCACGATGCGTAACACGTCGACACCCGCCAGTTTGGCGGCATCGCGCGTGGCATGACGTTGCGCGTCGTCGAAGTAGGCCGGCACCGTGATGACGACTCCCGTGACTTCGGCGCCACCGGTCGCAACGCGCACCTTCTCGAGCACGGCGCCGATGATCAGGGACGAGAGCTGCTGGGGCGTCCAGGTCTTGCCGTGCAGGTCGATCTGGACCAATCCGCGCTCGGTCTCGCGCACGTCGTACGGCAAGGTCGAGAGGTCGTCCTCGATGTCCGACAGGCCGCGGCCCATGAAGCGCTTGATGCTGAAGATCGTGTGCTTCGGGTCGTCGACCGCGTGCGCCTTGCCGTTGGCGCCGACGATCGGCAGACCCTCGGCGGGCACGTACACAACGGATGGGACGATGCCGCTCTGCCCTTCGGGATGGAGCACGCGCGGGCGTCCGTCCTCGAACACGGCGGCGAGAGAGTTCGTCGTACCCAGGTCGATGCCCACGACGATGCGCTTCGGCTGGTCGATGACGTCGAGTTCGATGTAGCCCATATCGGTTCAGGCGCCGGCCTAGGCGACGCGCAGCTCGCGGATGCGCCAGAGGGCGCGGGTCAGGTAGCGCGCGGCGTTCAGCTCGCGGCGCAAGGAGGACAGGATGGGGTCGCCGTGGGGCGGGAGAGGAGTCAGGCCTGCGCCGACGGATCCGATCACCGCCGCGCGGCGTTGTTTCAGGTCGCCAGCAATCAAGGTCAATGCCTCGCGTTCCGGCGAACCGGTGGGCGTGGCCTAGACGTCGTCGAAGTGCTCGTTCCACTCGAGGACCTCGAGCAGGAACTCGGGCGGCATCTGGCGATCGGCGG
>JAJDEX010000551.1 GCA_029259575.1 Planctomycetota bacterium
GCGATGACCGGTCCGCCCAACGAACGCCCGCGCGTCGTCGTGGCCTCCGTGCAGGCACTGCTGGAGCCCTTGCCGCCGATGGCCGACCTCGAGAAGGAGTTCGTGACGCTGCGCAAGGGCGACGTCATGGATCCCAGTCACCTGCTGCGCCACCTGATCGAGCTCGGCTACGTGCGCCAACCGCTCGCCGAATCGCCTGGCGAGGTCAGCCTGCGCGGGGACATCCTGGACATCTACCCGTTCGCTGCGAACGCGCCGTTGCGCGTCGAGCTGTTCGAGGACGAGATCGAGTCCCTGCGCAACTTCGACCCGGCCGACCAGCGCTCGACGGATCGTTACGACGAGCTGCGCCTGTGCTTGGCCGCCGACACCGCCGAAGTAGGTGACGCACACGCCGTGCTGCCCGCCGAGCTGTTCGAGGACGACACCCTGTTCGTAGACATCGAACCCCTGCGCGTCGAGGAACAGGCCGAAGCCCTGCGCATCCGCTCGGCAGCTCACGAGCGCGCGCTGCGCAAGCTCAACGACTTGCGCGCGAAACGGCGCCGATTGACGCTGGCCTCGCTCCCAGGCGACGACCTGGTCATCGACACCCGTTCGGTGCAGAGCCTCGAAGGCGGCATGAAACAGGCCGCGGAGAGCCTGGCCGCGTCCGCGTCCGACACCCCGCGGTTGATCGTGGTCTGCACGTCCGAGGCCGACGAGATGAGCTTCACGAAAGCCATCGAGCGCCAGGGCGGCGTCGAGGGCCTCGAGACGCGCCGTGGCGTGCTCTCGCGCGGCTTCCGCATCCCCGGCTGGGGCTTGCTGCTGGTCAACCATCACGAGTTGAAGGGCGTGCTCGGATCGCGCCGTCGCGCCCGCCCGCGCGTGGCGCACAAGGTGCGCGCGATCCAGTCGTTCTTCGAACTGAAGCCGCACGACCTCGTCGTGCACGCGGTGCACGGCCTGTCGCGCTACCGCGGGCTCCAGCGCATGAAGCGCGGTGCGGGTGAGGAGGAGCACCTGCACCTCGAGTTCGCGGACGAGGTCAGCCTCTACGTCCCGGCCAGCCGCATCGACCTGGTGCAACGCTATGTCGGCAGCGGCGCGACGACCCTCGCGCTCGACAAGATCGGCAGCAGCGCGTTCAAACGACGCAAGGAGAAGGTCCAGCGCGGGCTCTTCGACCTGGCCGCCGAACTGATCGAGGTCCAGGCCAAGCGCACGACGCGCGAACGTCCCGCTTGGGACGGCGACGCGGAACTCGTGCGCGAGATGGTCGAGTGCTTTCCGTACGAGCCGACCGAGGACCAGGCGAAGACCGACCTCGAGATCGCCAAGGACCTGGGCTCGCCGCGACCGATGGATCGCCTGATCTGCGGGGACGTGGGCTTCGGCAAGACCGAACTCGCCATACGCGCTGCGTTCCGCGTCGTGGCCGGTGGCGGCCAGGTCGCGGTGCTCGTGCCGACCACGATCCTCGCCCAACAACACCACGAGACGTTCAGCGAACGGCTGGCGGACTTCCCGGTCTCGGTCGAGGTCGTCAGCCGCTACGTCGCGCCCAAGAAGGTTCGCGACGTCATCGAACGCACGGCCGCGGGCGAGGTCGACATCCTGATCGGAACGCACCGAATCCTGTCCAAGGACGTCCGATTCCACCGTTTGGGCCTGACGATCGTCGACGAGGAACAACGCTTCGGCGTCACGCACAAGGAGCATTTCAAGATGCTCCGCTCGACCGTCGACCTGCTGACGCTGACCGCGACGCCGATCCCGCGCACCTTGCACATGTCGCTGTCCGGATTGCGCGACATCTCGGCGCTCTCGGTCGCGCCGCCCGGACGCCAGATCATCGAGACGGTGCTCGGGTACAAGGACGACGAGGTCCTGATCCGCGACGCGATCCTGCGCGAGAAATCGCGCGGCGGTCAGGTCTTCTTCCTGCACAACCGCGTCGGTTCGATCGAGGAGGTCCAGAAGCGACTCGCCGCGATCGTCCCTGGCGTCACGTTCGCGATCGGTCACGGCCAGATGGGCGCGCCCGAGCTGCGCAAGGTCATGCGGTCCTTCACGCGCGGCGAGGCCGATGTCCTGGTCGCGACGACCATCATCGAGAACGGCGTCGACATCCCCAGCGCCGGCACGATCCTGATCGACGACGCGGATCGGTTCGGCCTGTCCGAGTTGCACCAGTTGCGCGGGCGCGTCGGACGCGGCTCGCAGAAGGCCTGGTGCTACCTGCTCGTCGAGCGCCACAAACCGCTGCGCCAGATCGCGCGCGAACGCTTGAAGGCGCTCGAGGAGATGAACCACCTGGGCGCCGGCTTCGGGATCAGCATCAAGGACCTGGAACTGCGCGGCGCAGGCAACGTGCTGGGCGCGGAGCAGTCGGGCCACATCGCGGCGGTCGGGTACGACATGTATTGCCGCTTGCTGAAGTTGACTGTGGATCGCCTCCTGTCCGGCGAGGACGCGGCAGCCGAAGTCGAGGTCGCCCCCACCGAGGACGGTGTCGAGCTGGAGCTGGGCCTGCGCGCGTTCCTGCCGAAGGAATGGATCCCGGACGCGGATGCGCGCATCGAGGTCCTGCGCGAACTCTCCAACATCGACTCGCGCGACGCCGGCGCCCAGGCTGCGCACGCCCTGCGTGATCGCTTCGGTCGACCACCTCACGAGGCCCTCGCCCTGGTGCGCCTGTTCACCCTGCAAGCTCTGCTCGAGCCCTTCCACATCCGCAGCATCGCCCTGCGCGACGAGGTCTACGTGGTCAGCTACGGGGACGCGGTGGGCTTCGAACGCCTGTTCGGCAAGTGTGGGGCCGAGGTGCGCCGCATCCGAAGCGGCCTTGCGCACGTCATCCTGCCCGTCGGCAAGCGGGATCCGGAGTCTGCGGTCGACTGGCTGGAGGCGCTGTTGCGCCGAGCCTGAACGGGCCTCAGAATCCCGGCTCCATGACGCCGACCCTCCACCTCCTTCTGCTGGCCGTCCTCGCTGGCGGATCCGCGGATCCCGCGCCCACGTCTCCCGCCAGCTCGCCTCCCGCCAGCTCGGTTCCGACCGCGGTCACGACGACCGAGCCCGCCGCATCTCCCTGGACCCGGAGTGTCTGGGCGCCCGCGACGCCCCAGGACGACGCGATCCAAGCCGCCCGGCGCCTGCTCGACTACGGCATCGCGATCATCGGGTCCAGGGTCGTCACGGCGAACGAGATGGGCGAGATCCTGAACGCGCCCAAGTACCGGCAGCGCCAGGCCGAGGGGGAGGAAGACCAGGTCCTCATCGTTGATGCTTTGCGGGAACTGACGATGACGCGGCTCGAGATCGACGCCGGCATCGCGCGCGGGTTCCCCGCCGACCTCGTCAACGATCGCGTCGATGCCTTGATCGCCCAGAACCAGAAGGCCGCTGGCGGACCGCACCGGTTCGCGAAGGCCCTCGAGGCGGACGGTATGACGCCGGTGACGTACCGCAAGTACTTGAAGGACTCCACGTACCGCTTCGCGTGGCAGCGTTGGGCGAAAGGTGAGGACGCCGGCCCCAAGGGTCGCCGCAGCGTGGACCGTTACATCCGGCCCGGGATGTTGGCGGTCACGTACGACCTCTCGATCGAGTCGCCCCTCGAAGCGCAGAAGGACCTCGTCGGAAAGTCGCCGCAACGCTTCGTGCTGCGCCGCCTGCACCTGGCGCCCCAGGTCGGCCAGTCGTTCTCCTCGCAAGGCGACAAGCTGCTGCGCACGGCGCGCGACATCTACGACGACATCCAGTCCGGGGACTCCGACTTCCAGGGCGCTCTGGTCAGCTACGACCTGGATCAAGGGCGCAAGAAACCGCTCCAGCCGGCGAGCCTGGCAACGCTGGTCTCCGTCATGCCCGCGCTGCACGGCGCCGGGGAGACTTTGACGGCATTCCTGCGAACCGCTGCCGTTGGAGACGTTTCCGAGCCGATGGTCGCGTACAACACCTCGGGCCAGGGCTTCGCGGTGTTCCTCTACGAACTGGCCGAGATCCAACCCGAACAGGCGGCCCAGTCGTTCGCAACGCTCGAGATGCAACTGAAGCTGAAGCGCCACCTGACCGACCAGGTGGACGAGCGTCGGTTGCTGCAGAAGCAGCTGATCTTGCTCGAAGCCGGGCACGTGTTCCCCGAAGCGATCAAACAAGACGTCGCGGCCAGCCTGTTGCGCAACAACTGAGATCCACGATGACGGCCAGCCACATGTCGCGCATCGCCCACAGCCCTCCGTTCGCGCGGCGTGCCCGACTGTGGTGGACCGAGCTGACGCGCTACCCGCGCTTCTGGACGCGCCTCGCCACCAAGCCGCGCCAGGTCCGGCATCACGGCGTGCAACTCGCTCTGTTCGACGGCATGAGCGCCTACATGCAGCGCTCGATCCTGAAAGGTCGTTACGAACGCGGCGAGGCGCGCTGCTTGATCCAGAAGGTCAGGCCGGACGACGTCGTGCTCGAGATCGGCGGCGGCATGGGTTTCATCTCGGCGCTCGCGGCTCACCTGATCGGCTCCGAGCGGGTGCACAGCTACGAGGCGAACCCGGGCTTGATCCCGCGCATCCACGAGACGTACCGCCTGAACGACGTCGCACCGACCGTGCACAACGAGATCCTGGCCGACGGTCCGGGCTCCGAGACGTTCTACGTCGAGGACGAGTTCGTGACGTCCTCCACGCGCCGACTCTCCGAGGCTGCGCGCGAGGTCCAGGTGCCGCGGGTCGACGTCAACGAATCGATCCGGCGCACCGGCGCGACCTTCCTGGTCATGGACATCGAGGGCGGAGAAGCGGAACTCGTTCCGATGATCGACTGGTCCCCCATCCGGGCCGTGGTCGTCGAACTGCACCCCCAGATCATCGGTGAGGAGGCCTGCCACAAGGTCCAAGATCACCTGGCGGCCCAAGGCCTCGTGAAGGACGGTTGGACGTCCACCTCGAACAAGATCTGCCTCGAACGGAGGTAGCCGGCGGGTCCGCGCGACGGTCCGCGGGGGCTCCGGGAGCGCCAGCCTCGCGCCCGATCGGCCCTGACGACCTCCCAGGGCCGTTTTCGGGGCGAATTCGGGGCCCGCAGATCGACCGCTCGACCCCTCGCGGGAGAACCTCCCAGCATCCAGGGAGAGGCCCGAAACAGCGCCACGTACCGCGGATATACTGAACCTCCCCTTGAAGGGCGCGTTCGTCGCGTCGGATCCCACGCCAGGCCTGCCAGGTCGGCTCAGGACCCTTCCGAAAACGCCCTCTTCTCTGATCACGCCTCGCGCCGGCCGACCCTTCCCCCCACGCCGCCGCCCACCAGGCTCCCGGACCTCCCCAGCCGGATCTCTCACCGGGTCCCATCGACCCAGCCCGAACTGGCCCTGCCCGTTCGGACCCAACCAGCCGCCCCATGAGCAGCAGCAATCCTCACTTCGAAGGCATCGAGATCGAGACCACTCTCCCCAAGCCCTGGGAGATGGAAGAAACCTTCAACGACGTCCTGTACGACTGGATGAGCCGAGCCCCGTGGCTCGCGATCTCCGCCATCGCCCACGGCGCTGCGATCTTCTTGCTCGCGGCCATTCCGTGGAACATGTTCGACAAGCCGGAGGAGACGATCATCCAAGCCTCCGTCGACACGCCCCCCGAGGACGTGGTCGAAGAGCCCCCGCCGGAGGAGCCGGAAGAGGTCGAGGAGATCGAGTCCGAAGAGGAGCCGATCGTCGAGGACTTCGAGGTCTCCGACCACAACGAGACCGACACCGACGACGAGTTCGCCGAGAGTGAGGGCGACCCGGACCAGAGTTCGAACTCCCCGTTCGACTCCAAGGCCTTCAACAACATGATCGGCATCGGCGGCGGCGCCGGTGGCAAGTTCGGCAACCGTCGTGGCGGTCGCAAGAACCTGCGCGCCGGTTCCGGCCAGGAAGCTGCGATCGAGAACGGCCTCAAGTGGCTCAAGGACCACCAGTCGCCCGATGGCTACTGGGACGTCGACGAGTACTACCTGAACAACGTCGTCGGCGGCACGGACTGCAGCGAAGGCGCGGGTTCGAACGGCCAGGACATCGGCATGACGGGCCTCGCGCTGCTGGCGTTCCTGGGCGACAACCACACGTTGCTCGAGGGCAAGTACAAGGGCGTCGTCACCAAGGGCATCAACTGGCTCAAGAAGCAGCAGGACAGCGAGTCCGGCCTCTTCGGCGAGCAACTCGGCCACTCCTTCATCTACGACCACGGCATCGCCGCGCTCGCGATGACCGAGGCCTACTTCCTCTCCAAGAAGAACCCCGTCTACAAGAGCACCGCCCAGAAGGCGATCAACTACATCACCACGGCGCGCAACCCGTACGGCGCCTGGCGCTACGACGTTCCGCCCACCGGCGACAACGACACGTCCGTCACGGGCTGGATGGTGTTCGCGCTCAAGTCGGCCGAGGATGCCGGCCTGAAGATCGACAAGGAAGCGTACACCGGCGCCATGAACTGGATCGAAGAGGCCACCGAGGAGAGCTCGGGCCGCGTCGGCTACGACCGCACCGGCGACTTCTCGTCACGGATCGAGAACGTCAACGACCACTACGAACGCGAGAAGGGTGAAGGCATGACCGCGGTCGGTCTGCTCTGCCGCTTCTTCCTGGGTCAGAAGCCCGACGACACGCCGATGATGAAGAGGCACGCCGACCTGCTGCAGGCCAAGCTGCCCGAGTGGGATCCCGAGGGCAACGCGTGCGACATGTACTACTGGTACTACGGCACGTACGCGATGTACCAGATGGGCGACTCGCACTGGCGCAACTGGGAGAAGTCGATGGACAAGGCCGTCGTCAAGAGCCAGCGCACCGAAGGCGACTACCTCGGTTCCTGGGACCCGGTCGGTCCGTGGGGCTACTCCGGTGGCCGCGTCTACTCGACCGCGCTGATGGTGCTCTGCATCGAGGTCTACTACCGCTACGCGCGAGTCCTCGGCGCACGCTGATCCCAGCGTCGCAAGTCACACTCCAGCAGGGGCCGACGTCGCAGGACGTCGGCCCCTGCTTCGTTGTGGGGACCCGACCGCGTACGCCTCACGGACGTGATCGGGGTTCACGACGAGTCAGCCGAGGAAGGCGCTTCGGTGACGTCATCGACGCGGAGATCCGCCGTTGCTCGTGCCGGCGATCACAGACGTCGGCGGCACCAACGCCTTCCGCCACGTCGGATCGATCCACGAGAGTCATAGGTACGCACGAGGCAACGCTCTCGAACGCGACTGCCAGGTGATCGCGTACGTCCTCGAACACGTCGCTTTCCGACCCAATCTCCAGTTCGTACTGAACCGGTAAGGGGGCTCGGCGTTGTTCTCTCGCCGACGGCTTCCGCCGTCTGCGTCCCCAGCAACCAACCGAGTGGGATGCTCCCCCGCATCGCACGCAATCGAGGCGAAACCCAATGCTTGGGAAGCAGACTGCAAAGGAATCCGTCCACGCTCTCGTCGAGCGCACTCAGCCCTCTCCGTGGGAACGCGAAGAGACCTTCGCGGAGACGGTGCACGATTGGTTGCAACGCTCACCCGCCTTCGGCATCTCGATGGCGCTGCACTTCGCGGTCGTCATGGCGCTCGCCGCAATCCCGTGGAACCTCTTCGACGAGGACGAACCCGTGGTGATCACCGCGCAGGTCGTTGCGCCGCTCGAGGAGTTCCCCGACGACCCTCCGCCTGAGGAACCTGTGATCCTGGAACCGAAGATCGAACTCGATGAACCCATCGATGCTCCGGTCGTCCCGGATGCGATTCCGGGTGAGGACGACCCTTCGGAAGAACCGAACATCAGCGGATCCAACTCCGACAACAACGACCGCGCCGACACGATGCTGAACGGCGCGCAGGTCCTCGGCATCGGTGGTCCTCCCAGCGGCAAGGTCGGAGGTCGCGGAACGCCGGGTGGCGTCACAGGCGGCATCGGATCCTACGACCCCCAGGTCGAACTCGGCCTCGCCTGGCTCGCCGATCACCAAAAGGAAGACGGCTCCTGGGACGCGGACGGGTTCCAGCACACGCACGGCTGCCAGTGCGACGGGCCGGGCAGCGCCAGCCAGGACGTCGGCGTCACCGCGTTG
>JAJDEX010000552.1 GCA_029259575.1 Planctomycetota bacterium
CGTGTCGTACGACCGATGCCTGCGCGCCTTGCATGGCGACTTCCACGTGCACGCGTGCGAGGGACTCTCCATCGCTACGGTCGACAACGAGGTCTCGATCACGAAGACGCTCACCCAGAACGTCGCCAAGCTGAAGGGAGGCTGGCGCATGGCGCGCGATGTGAAGCGCGAGGCCTTCGAACGGTTCGATCCCGAGGTCGTGTTCACCGACTTCGAACCCGTGACGGCTTGGCTCGCCAAGCACTTTCGGCTGCCGCTCATCTCGATCGACAACCAGCATCGGATGCGCTACATGGACGTTCCGATCCCTGCCGAGCTGGCTGGGGCAGCGCGCGTCACTCGCGGGGTCATCCGCTCCATCGTGCCCCGGCCGGATCAGGCTCTGGTCACCACGTTCTGGCGCGGACGGTTGCGGAACGATCGCACGTTCCTGTTCGCGCCCCTATTGCGCAAGGCCGTCCGCGAACTCGAGCCTACCGACGGGGATCACGTGCTCGTCTATTTCACCCATGGCTTCGATTCGGCGCTCGATCGGCTTCGCGCTGTGCCTGGGCAAACCTTTCACGTCTACGGCGCCGGGCGGGAGGGCCAGGAGGCGAATCTGCGTTTCGAACCTCCGTCCGGGGATGGCTTCCTGCGGGATCTCGCCGGCTGCCGGGCGGTCGTGGCAACGGCTGGCTTCACCCTGATGACCGAGGCGCTGCACCTCCGAAAACCGATGTTGGCCCTGCCGATGGCGGGGCAGTTCGAGCAGGAGTTGAATGGACTCTTGCTCGAGCAGGGGGGCCTCGGTGCCCAAGCGCGACGGTTGGACGAAGCAACCTTGCCCCGATTCCTGGCGCATCTGCCCGCATATGGCCCGGCTCTGGCGGAGTATGACTCCGGGGACGAGTCGGCGCTCCTCGCTCAAGTGGACCGACTCACCCGGAACGGGGGGGAAGGCGCGCGGGCAGCCCGGGAGCATCGTCGACGGTCGGCTGAATAGGACGAGTCTCGCGGGGCGGGCTTGCATGGTGACATTCCGCTGCGGATGGGTTTGGGAATCGTCGAGCCGCGTGGAGCGGCCTCGGGTCGAGTGGTACTCTGCGCCGCATGTCGCCCGAAGACATCCCCCCGGCCCCGGCCGATCCGCGATCCAGCGCGGACTACGAGAGCACGCCGCTCGCTCGTTCCGAGTACATCGCAGCGATCGTGCACCTCTATCGAGGTGAGCTGCACCGGGCCAACGCCTGGCGCATCCGACTGGACAACACGACCAACTGGGCCGTGCTCACGACGGCCGGACTGCTGACCTTCACCTTCGGCGAAGGCTCCCACAGTCACTGGGTCCTCCTGATCGGGATGGCCTTGGTCTCCGTGTTCCTCGCGTTCGAAGCGCGCCGCTATCGGTTCGCCGATGTGTGGCGCATGCGCGTGCGCAAGATCGAAGAGAACTTCTACGGGCCGATCCTGCGTCGGAACCCCGTGAGTCCGATCGAGGACTGGGGCAACCTCGTCGCCGACGACCTGTTCAACCCGCACTTCAAGATCACCCGGATGCAGGCGGTGCGCGCACGATTGCTGCGCAACTACTGGGCGATCTACGTGGTGATCATCGGGGCCTGGATCGTGCACGTCCTGACGTTCTCCGGAGTCCGTGGTACTGCCGACACGCAGACCTGGGACGAGGTGAAGACGAGCTTGGGCGGCGGGTTGTTGCCGTGGTGGTTCCCCGTGGGACTCGTGATGGCGGTCATTCTGGCGCTTCTGGGGATCGCGATCTTCGTCCAGCGACCGACCCGTTCGGATGAGGAAGCCTGGCTCGATCCCGAGCTCACCTCGGACGATCGCGTCGGCGACCTTTGACGTGAGCACCGTAGGCGTTCGCCGTCGGAGCGGACGTCGTACCTGCGTCGCCATTCGGCGAGTCCTGTGGAGCCTTCCTCCTTCGCTGGACTTCGCGTGCGGGACCGAGATCGACTCCTGAGTTCTTGCCAAGCGTGTTCGCACGCAACGCGGCTTGGGCGCATCTCTGCCTTCGAAGTGCGAACGTCGTGCCTTGGCTTTGCAGGTCCGAGGACCTGGAGCGTGCTGAGACCGAGACTCCGGATGAGCGGTGCGCCAACGCCCGACAAGAGAGGAGCCCGGTTCGCGTCGTGCGAGCCGGGCTCCTGTTCGTCGGTCGAGGTTCGCACCTCAGGTCAGGACCCTCTCCGGGAAGGGGAGGGCGGACCGTGGACGACGTTCGAGTCCTACTGGCGCCAGTTCATGCCGAAGGCCGACAGCATCGGGCTGAGCCCCGTTTCGGCGTTCGAGGTGAACGTGATGCGGACCTGATAGAAGGAAGCTCCATCCAGGGCGGTCGCGGAAGGCTTCCAGGTGTTGTCGCCGTTCAGGAAGGTGATCGGCGTGTTGACCTGGGGGGTGGGCGTACCCGTCTGTAGAAGGTTGAAGTTCGGCGAACCGTCGCACGGCGAGATGTTCAGCGCCGGGTCGTACACGTCCCCGTAGGGGTCCATCATGATCGCGGCCTGGCGGGCCCAGAATGCGGGGTTCGCGAGCAGCGCGTCCCCAGCCGGAAGCTGGCCATCCACGTTGGACGGGACGTCCGGGTGGGTGGCCAGGAACGAGGCGGCGCGGTACTCGATCTCGATGTTGGTGCCGTTGGGCTGCAACTCGATGCGCGGCGCGAACGTCGCTTCCGAGAAGAGCGGGTTCGTGATCTGGGCCCCGGCGTCCAGGTTCGTCAGGCCGTTCTTGTCGACCACGTCCCACCACACCGAGAACGTGCGGCTGGTCCGGACGACGAAGTCGACGCCACCGAGATAGACGCTCTGGTCACGACCGAAGAGCGGAACGCCCGGGTTGGGCAGTGACGTGGGGTCGAAGCCACCGTTGGCCAGCAGCTCGAGGTCCGGATCGCGCGTGATGTCGTTCAGGGACGTGTCCGTGCCACCCGAGGAGTAGGCGCGGAAGTAGGGCTGCGTCGAGGTCGTCAAGGCCAGCGACACGTCGAACTGGTTGACCCCGATCGCGCCGTCGTCGGGATAGCAACGGAACTCCATGAGCAGGGGCAGACCCAACGTCTGCACGTTGTTGGCACCGTAGTACCGGTTCGGCGGATCGATGGTCGGGTCGCAGGCGTTGCCGTACAAGGGCTGCGCATCACCGGTGGTGGTGTACCACTGGTTCGGGAGGACGCCCGTGATGTTGGGGCCACCGCGTGCCTGGATCGTCGTGTCGCGGTAGGTGTAGTACCGGTGCTGCGACGGCGGGATCGTGCGGTTCATCGGCCACGGCATCAGGATCGTGCTGTTGCCGACCTGGACGCGGTCGCCCGGGTTGACGCTGTAGCCGAGTCCCTTCTCGTGCACGATGCGGTAGGGGTCCTCGGTCGCGCTCAGGATGTTGTTGTCGAACGTGCCGAGCATGCCTGACTGAAAGAAGATCGGCAGCATCGGGGGCGCGACCGCGATGACTTCGTCCGGAGCGAGTCCACTGTGCGTGAGACGCATCTCGAACTGCGAGAAGTTGTCGACGACGACCTGACCGCCGATGGGGGACCAGCGCAGGCCTTCGACGTCGAGGTTCGTGTGCGTCGTGATCGGCGCGAAGGTCAGCGGGTCCTGGAAGGGCAGACCCATGTCGACGAAACGCCAGACGGTCTGAAGGCGTGAGCCCAACGGGTTGAGGGGCTCGTTCGTGCCCAGCGGGACCGCGGTCATCGCGTTGATCATCTGGTCGCCACTGAAGGCCGGGTTGTTGCCGACCTGAGCGATGCCTTCGCGGCTGACGACGCCCATGAAGCGGGTCAGCGGCCGGGGACGGATCGAACCGAGTTGCGTCAGGTAGACGATGTCGCCGCCCCACTCGGTCCAGAGGTACGGATCCTCGGGCAAGGACTTCTCGAGGTCCTCGTCAGCGCGGTTGAACAGGCTGACGCGGCCCGAGGTCACTTGCGTGGCCGCGGTCGTCTGCAGCGTGGTCATGACCGTGGGAAGCGTGGCTTGCAAGGAGTTGCCGGCCAGGTCGGTCGGGCCGGCGAGGCCGTCACCCAACATGAAGAAGTACGGCTCGGCCTGTCCGGTGGTGTGGGCCAGGGGGAGGTTCGGGATGAGGCGGAACTCGAGCAGGTCGAGGGAACCGCCGACCTGTCCGACGACGTTGTCGTAGGCCGCGAAGGTGGGATCGGTCGGGTCCTTGCGCGTCACGCGCATCGTCTCGAAGGCCTCGATCGACTCGGCGGCCATCGGCTCGTCGAAGCGCAGACCGAAGGACGAGTTCGTGAAGAGGTTCGCGACCGGGTCGGCGTTGACGTTCGCCGGGGTCGGGAAGATGTCGAGGAAGCAACCTTCCTTGCCGGCATCCGCGATCGGGTCCCAAGCGGACAGCACCTCGACCGAAGCCGGTTGGGAGGCGGGCCATTCTTCCGGCGCGTCTCCGAACGCCTCCGGCCACGTGAGGAGCTGGACCGGAATGGAGCTGATCGATCCGTTGAACGGCGCCGTCGAAGGTCCGACCACGCGCGCCAGGACAGTGCCTTGGCGCAGGACGTCACCGGTGACCAGTTGCTGCGCGCAGGGCGCGCTGGAGTAGAGGATCGTCGGGATCACGAACCGCGTCGCATCGCCGGGCGCGTTCGGGTCCGGCAGCGGAACGACCGTGATGTCGGCGTCCAGTCGTCCAACGATGCGCGGCGAGACGTCGTCACGCAGGAATCCGTTGTAGGGGTCGCCCGTCAGGTTGTTCGGGCCACCGGAGCGCATGTTGCGAACCACGTCCCGGGTCGAGCTGCCGAAGTCGACGGTGCCCGAAAGGTGGGTGGCCAGCGGGTGGTTCGTCACGTTCCGAACCACCTGCTCCTGGCCGATGATCGAGTTCTCGAGGGTGGGGATGCGGATCGAGAGGTTCGCCTGGTTCGTGTCGAAGCTGGGCGGGGTGCCCAGGTTGTTGGGCGAGAGCGGCGGATCCGACTGGAACGACTCGAACTCGCTGACGGAGAAGTCGAGCAGGACGCGAGACGTGTAGAACTCACGCACCCCGTCGCCGTTCTTGTCGATCAGGTCGCCGTAGTTCGGGTCCGGCAGGATGCGCACCTCTTGGGGCGTGATCGCGGGCAGTCCCGTCGAGACGCGAATCGTGCGCTCGTCGATCGAGGACGCGAGCAGCAGGTCGTCGAACTGGATCTGGATCGCCGCGTTGCGCGGGACCATGTTGAAGAATCCGGAACCACCCAGACCGACGTCCTGGATCGGGCTCAGTCCGTTGCCGGCCGAGAGCAGCAGGTTGCGGAAGTTGGCGTCCGACTGGGGACGACGAACGACGAGTCGATCGCGACCGGTGAGGGTCTGCGTCTCGACGCGGTAGTTGCCGTTCGTGATCAGGTTGGGGTTGATCAGGAAGTCCCGCATGAGAAGCGGTTCCACGCCGGGGCTCTCCTCGGAGTAGACGTCGACCAGGCGACCCCAGCCGAACTTGACCAGGCCCAGCTGCGAAGCATTGCCTGCGGTGGTCGGGTCCACGATGACCAGGAAGCCGCTGGCCGGGTTGGCCAGGAGGGAACCGGATGCGTTGGCGCCCACCGCTTTGGGGGCTTCACCACCACAACTGGCCACGAGGGGCAGGGCAGCGAGACCGAGCAGCGCCGTGCGGGCGAGGGTCTTCAGCGTGCGTCCGGGGGAGTCCACACCGGAGGCGGGAGTGTTCGAGGGACGACGAAGGATCGAGTCGTTCATGGGTGGGCCAAGGGGGAGAGGAGCCGGTGTGAGGTGAATCCCAGCGTGAGGTGAATCCCAGCGTGGGGTGGACCCCAGGGTGGGTTTCCAGTCGGCGCGAGCCGGCTGGGACATGCCATCGGGGAATGGGGGACGGACCGGCTCTCCGGGGGCTCCACGGACACCGCAAATGGCGTTCCGAGGGAGCGAACCAGGGTCGGGGGGCGAATCACTTTAATCCGCCCCAACACCTCCGGCAACGCATTCTGCCTCACCTTCCTCAGCAGGAATCGAAGCGGGGCATGGCCGCGGCCTACCAGGGCACCCCACATCCGGGACCCGGCCCCTGCGGGCGCGCACCCCAAAGGGGCCAATATGTGGCCTCATGGGTCCTTCAGGCCGGTTCTGGGCCCACATTCAGGTCATGGCCGTTGCGTTGGTCCAGGTTCGGTGCCTGGGCCTGAATCGCTGGCTCGGGGCGCAGGGGAGATGCGAAGGCCCGTCGAATTCCGATTGGAATCCCGGATCGAGCGACCGGCCCGGAGTGCGGAAGCGCTCGCTGGCTCTCAGCTGCGCACACCCTGGAGTGATCCCTGGCTTGGATCCTTGGACCGGAGACGCTCCCTTGGGATGCTGCGCAGGTGAGTGAATCTCCCAACGAACCCCTGGCGATGCGCACGAGAGACATCCAACGGCAGGACCCGAGGCCCTCGCCCCAAGTCCCTCTCGATCGAGGCCGGAGCACCGCACCGAGCGGGGATGCACCTGCGGCTGGGTTCTTGAGCCGCTGGTTGTTGGGTCTGTTGCTCGTCCTGCCCCTGTCCATGATCGCACTGGTCGGCACGCACCCTGCGAGCACGGACGATCTCTTCATCGTGCTCGTTCACGCGCAGAACCTCGTCGAGCACGGAGTCTTCGCCTACAACCTCGGCGAACCGCCGGTCGAGGGATTCACGAGCCCCGCCGACATGCTCGTCAAGGCGCTCCCCATCGCGTGGTCGGGCGACGATGCCCTTGCCACCGTGTGGCGCGTCAACCAATTCGTGTTGCTCGCTGCGCTCGCCGCAGGCGTCGCACTGCTCGTTCGCCACACGCGCGGGTGGGTACCGATCGTCTTCGGAGCTCCCGCGCTGGCCCTGGTACCAGGCTTGATCGAAGGCGCTGCGATGCGCTTGGAGACACCGCTGTACCTCGGGGTGATCTGGCTGAATCTTCTCGCGATCGGCAGTCCAGCTCGCGGTGTGCTGCGTGAAGTCGTGATCGGACTGTTGGCGCTCGCGCTCGTGTGCGTGCGTCCGGAGGGACTCGTGTTGGGCATCGCATTGATTCTCTGGCGTGCGCATTCCAAGCGGGTCAAGTTCACGAGCCTCGTCGTGTTCGTGATCGGGGTCTTGACCCTGATTGCGGCACGATTCGCCGTGTTTCTTGCATGGCTGCCGAACACGTTTCATGCGAAAGCGTCCGACGATCGAATGCACGAGATCGCCGACGGACTCGACTACGTGACGCGCTTCGCACTCACCTGGCCCGGGGGCGGCGTGCTGTTGATGGGAGTCGCCATTCCGCTCCTGCTCCGGCACCGATCCACGCGCTCCGACGAGGTGGCCCTCGTCAGCGGCGGACTTGGATTGCTGGCTTTGGGCATGACGATCGTGGAAGGCGGGGACAGCTACCTGGGCGCGCGGTTGTTGGCACCGATGTGCGCTTGCATCGTGCCGGCCTTGTGGTGTGCGCGGGAACGCGTTCGAGGCTGGAAACGCGTGGTCGTCCCTGTCCTGTCGTTGGCCGTCTGGGTCCCGCCGATGATCACCGACGGAGTCTTGGATCACGCGGGCGCCAAGTGGAGCGCGGCGCTCGCTACGCCGATCGGGGCCGACGAGTTCCGGGTCGAGCGTGACGTCAGCGACGCACTGGAGGGCGTCCTCGACGAGCTGTGGGTCGCGCAGAACGACTTGCAGGCGTTGAAGTACTTCGCACCCTCCATCCGCGTGCTCGACACGACCGGGCTGAACCATCCCGAGGTGGCTCGTCTGCCCGCACCTGACCCCGTGAAGTTCGGGAAGGCTGGCCTGGCCTACGCCGCCCGTGCAGGGGTCGATGTGATTCACCTGGACTTCCTGCGCGTCCGCCATGAGCGCTGGTCGGCGTACCGGGTGGCCGAGCTGCTGGAGAGCCCGGAGGTGTGGAACCGGTTCGCCGGAGGCGATCCCCCGCATTCGTCCACCTGTGCCGAGCTGTTGCGTGACTACCGAACGGCGAGCCGCTCCATCTGGGTGGACGACGTGGGGATGTGGTTCAACGTGCTCGTGCGCGCGGAACACGTGGACACCTTCCGTACGGCCGGGTTTGTGATCGAGGCGCCCTAGTCGGCTCGCGGTCGGCGGCTAAGCTGGGCGCATGTCCCGTGAGCGCCGTCCCGATCCCAAGGTCGACACCAATCCTCTCGCCGGAGGACTGACGCACAACCCGTTCGCCGCGCTGGGCGGCGGAGGCTCGAAGTCCGCTGCCGAGCGGACTTCGGTTCCGGCGTCCTCGAACGCGAAGAGCCAGGCGGCGCCTGCGCCCGCGTCGGGGTCTCGCCCGGTCGCCAGCAAGGAGCGCAAGGGACACGGTGGGCGCACCGTCGTGCGCGTGACGGATCTCGCGGACGCTGCCGAGTACGCGCGCACGATCGGGCGTGACCTGGGCACCGGAGCGCGCCTGGACGGACCGGATCTCGTCGTCCAGGGCGATCAACTCGAGCGCGTGATCAACTGGTTGACCGAGCGCGGACACGCTGTGATTCGCGGGACGCAGTGAGCGCCGCAGGTTCTTCGTCGACGTCGATCGCGGCACCTCCGGCAGGTACGGTCGAGCGCTGGGCGTTCGACCTGATCCGTGCCGAGGACCTCGGGTCCAAGCTCGATCCGGCCGCGTGTCCTCGGCAATTCGAGGACGGGGCCCCCGTGCGTGACTTGCGTTCGCCCGGTCGTCCGCCCGAGTTCGCTGCGATCGACCGAGCACCCAAGAGCCCCAAGACCGGCGCGCTCGTACGGGACGCGGAGCGTGCGAAGCTGCTGCACACCTTCCTGCACCACGAAGTCCAGGCCGCCGAACTCTTCGCCTGGGCGATCTTGCGCTGGCCCGACTCGCCCCGTTCGTTCCGTCGTGGTCTGGCGGCGTTGGCCCAGGAGGAACTGTTGCACGCGCGCCTCTACGCCGAGCATTTGGCGCGGCTGGGCGCTGCGGTCGGCGACCATGGCGTGCGCGACTGGTTCTGGGAACGCGTACCGAGCTGCGCGACACCGGCGGAGTTCTGTGCGCTGGTCGGTTTGGGTTTCGAAGGCGGCAACCTGGAGCACATGGCGCGCTTCGCCGACGTGTTCGACGGCGCCGAAGACCCGGTTGGAGCACGATTGCTCCGCCGCATCGCCAAGGACGAGGAACGACACGTACGCTTCGCGCGCCGCTGGTTCGTGCGCTGGACGGGACCGTTGGCGTTCGATCGCTGGCGCGCGCACCTGCCCGCACCCCTGACGCCCACCGTGTTGCGCGGCACGCCTTTGGCACGTGGCGCGCGGCGTCGAGCCGGGCTGGACGAGGAGTTTCTGGACGCCCTGGAACGATGGAACGGCGCACCGTCTGGATCCTGAACCTCGACGCCGAGCTCGAGTGGTCGGGGCAGGCGGTCTCAGCCGACGTGCTGTCCGGACTGCCTTCCGTGGCGCGTGCGGCGGCGCTGGATCTGTTGGGCCCCGGAGACGTCCTGCTGGGCGAACGAGTCGAGCCCGGCGATCTTGGGCGAGCCTGGTGCCCCACGGAGTCCACGCGCGCTCGGTTCTTGAACGCGGGGATCACGCCGGAAGCGTCCCCGGACCTCCATGTCGTGCGGCGCGCCAACGAACGCTGGACCTGGTCGCAGCACGGTCTGGTCCAGGACGACTCCCATTGGGTGACGGACGCGAGCGCGCTGGACGGGCTCCTCCAGTCGTTCCCCGTCGGTACACGGCTGCGCGCCAAACGCCTGTTCACCGTGGCGGGTCGCGGCCAGTTGAAGATCACCACCGGTTCCCTTTCGGAGGCCAACCGTGGCTGGATCCGGCGCTCCCTCGCAATGGGCGGGCTGACGGTGGAGCCGGAGCGCGAGGTGCTGCGCGAGTGGTCCATGCACGCTTGGCTCGAGGCCGGCGGCTCCCTGAAGCTCGGCTCGCCGGTTCAACAGATCCTCCAGCAAGGACACTGGCTCGGTTCCATGCCGGCGACGGAATTGGATCCGGACGATGCGGCGAAGCTGTTGGCCCGGACGCGGGATGTCGCCGACGTGCTGCGGGCGATGGGCTACTTCGGACCCTTCGGCATCGACGCGATGCACGTCCGCGAGTCGAACGGGGCCACGCGCTTCCTACCGCTGACCGAGGTCAACGCACGCTACACCCTCTCGCACCACGCGAGCGGGCTGGACGAGCGTTAGGCACAGAACGCGGCCAACGCCGCGCGCATGTATCCCGGGTCGTGGCTGCCGCCGAACTCGCGGGCCGAGTGCATCGCCAGTTGCGGGCAACCGACGTCGACCACGGGCATGCCGAGGTTCATCGCCGTGATCGGACCGATGGTGGAACCGCAAGCCAGGTCGGAGCGCATGACCCATTTCTGGTACGGGACGTCCGCCTCCTGGCAGGCGAGTTCGAAGCGCGCCTCGGTCAAGCCTTCGCTGGCGTAGCGCTGGTTCTGGTTGGTCTTGATCACGGGCCCGGCGTTCATCTGGACGTGATGGCCGTCGTCGTGCTTGTCGGGGTAGTTCGGGTGCACGGCGTGCGCCATGTCCGCGGACACGCACTGCGACGCGACGAGCGCGCGATGGAAGGCCTCACGATCGCCTCCACGACCCAGCACGATGCGCTCCAGCAGCGTGCGAACGAGCGGACCTTCCGCGCCGCTGCGCGAACCGCTGCCGACCTCTTCATGGTCGAAGAGCGTGACCATCAAGGTGTGCCGCGGGGGCTCCGGTCCATCGAGCGCGTCGAGCATGCCGCCCAGCGTGGTCCAGCACGAGTGCAGGTTGTCGAGGCGCGGCGCGGAGAGGAACTCCTCGTTCGGCCCCGACAGCGTCGACGGCGTCAGGTCGTGCGTCATCGCTTCCCAGGTGAGCATGTCCTTGCCCTCGACCCCGATCTCGTCGGCGAGCCAGGCGCGGAAGTCGCCTTCCTTGGAAGAGCCCAGCCCGAATACGGGGGACATGTGCTTCTGCGCGTTCAGCTTCAGGCCGTCCGTGCGGATCTCGCGGTGCAGGTGGATCGCAAGCTGGGGGACGCGCAGGATCGGGCGGTCGACGCGGAACGTGTGACCGACCGGCGCGTCGTCCCCTTTCAACCAGACGCGGCCCGAGAGACCGAGGTCTCGATCGAGCCAGGAGTTCAACAGTGCGCCACCGTAGATCTCGACACCGAGTTGGCGCCAACCTGCGCGGCCGCGGTCGGGCTTGGGCTTGAGTCGCAGGTTCGGGCTGTCGGTGTGCGCGCCGAGCAAGCGGAACGGCGTCGCGACGTCGGCGCCCTCGGGTTCGACCCAAGCGATCAGCGAGCCGCCCCGGACGACGTAGTAGCGCCCCGCGGTTTCGGACCAGGCCGCGGTCTCGTCACGGGCGGTGAAGCCCGCGGCCTCCAGGCGACGCGCTGCTTCGGCGCACGCATGATGGGGCGAGGGGGAGGCGTCGATGAAAGCCGCGAGGTCGCGGGCGGCGTCGAGTTGGGGGGCACGCATGGCCAAGAACCTAGCGCAGCCCGCGCTCCGGGTCAGCCTTGGAGATCCAGGACCTTGCCGAGGACCCTGGATTGTGACTCGACGGGCTCAGTTCTCGACCTGGACGCGCGTGACGCCCAGCATCTTCTCGAGAGCCCTCATGCGGCGCCCGAGGAAGGGCACGTGCTGGATGCGAGCCACGACCTGGCTCTCACGTTTGATGACCAGCGTGCCGCCACCGAAGGTGAGCAGCAGTTCCAGGACATCGGGGACCTCGCGGGAAACGGTGCTCCCTTGCCGCGGAATGGACTGGTCGCGACCCCAGGGCTGGATGTAGTGCACGAACTCGTTGGGCTCGAACTTCCAGTAGTTCAGGCGCGGGTTCAAGAGGCCGATCCCCAGGAAGAAGAACAGGATCGAGAACAGGAGGAAGAGCGTGTGGTTCCCGTAGGTCGGCCGCATGGCGCCGATCCAGCCCGAGATCGTGCTGATCAGGGCCACGTCCTTGTCGTGCGAGATCCAGAGTCCCACCGCGCCGAGGATGACGAGCAGCGAGACGATCAAGAACTTCTTCTGGTCCAGGTCGGTCACGATGACCATCAGGTTGAACGCCAGGGAGGCCGTCACCCACCAACCGGCGGTCACGTCCGACGTCCAGCCCCAGCTCTGGAAGCAACCGGCGAGCAGAAGCACGACGATCGACGGCCAGAAGTAGATGATCATCGGAAAGGACGCGATCGGCACCGATTCCAGGTCGCCGTCGATGTTGCGCGGGTAGTAGACGTCCCAGATCGAGCCCTTGTCGTGCTTCGACCGGGACTTGGCCCCCGCATCGGAGGCGGCGCCCCCGGGGCTCGAGGATGCGGACGGCGTGGCGGCGGGCGGGATGTCTTCGGTCATGGCGCGATTCGGTTGGCTTCCGGAGGCAGCTCGGAGGGGGGCCTGCAGTCTACGCGGGGGACCCCCATCCATTCGAGGCCATCCAGGATCCCGCAACGTCGGTCGTTCGGGGTTCCTGGACGGTGCTCACTCGAAGCTTCCCTGGTGCCGGTAGAAGAAGCGGTGGATCGTGTGGTTGCCGCGCATCAGCGTCCCGTCCGTCAGGTAGTCGGGGACGCGGGTGTCCCCCGTTTCCCTGCGAATGGCGCGCATGCGGACCTTCAGGATGTCCCCGACCTGGGCTTCGAACGGACGGACCGGGAACCAGGACTGGCGCCAGTGGGTCTCGGTCTCGTTGGGGGAGCACGACAGGGTCACGTCGCCTCCAAGGTCGACCTCGAAATAGCCGCCCAGCCCGTGGACCGGTCCGTTGCAGTCGATCGCCATCTCGACCTCCTCGTCGAAGAAGAAGTCTTCGCTGGTCGAGGTGTTGAGGTCGATCTCCATCAACGTGACGTGATCGCCCAGCGCCGCCGAGCGCGGCAACGTCGGGTTGGTCGTCATCGGGTCCGCGAGCTCGAGTTCCAGCATCGGCGTGAAGTCGAAGCCGTGAACGGAGTCCTCCCACATGCCGGTGCCGTGGACCTCGTGCACGACGTCGTCGCTGACGGGGAAGAGCTTCAACCGGAAGACCCCGGGCAGCATCTTGCCGTCCCGGTGCATGTGGCGATCCCGCGCGATCAAGACCGACTCGAACATGAGTTCGGCGAGGCCGAAGTAGCCCATCCACTCCGAGATGATCAGATCGACCGGTTCGTCGAGCTCCAGGTCCTCGACCAGCGTGCGGTGCACGATGATCGTGTCCGCGAAGCCGTTGGCCTCGGCCAGGCGCTCGATCACCGGACCGATCGGGGAAGCCTCGATCGCATGGACGCGTTTGGCGCCCGCCCGGGCAGCGAACAGGCTGAGGATGCCGGTTCCCGCGCCGACGTCCATGACGACCATGCCGGGTTTGACGACGGCCTCGATGGCGTCACGGTACGCGTCGGTGCGCGCGTCATCGGCGATCATCAGGCGGTGCACGCCCGGGTCGCCATAGCTTGCGAAGTAGTCGTCCATGGGGGGGGACAGAATGGGGACCGGGCCGCCCACCCGCACCCGTCAAACCCCGAATCTCGTGCAGATGCACCAACTTCAGGCCGTGATCGATCCGTTCCTGCGGGGCAATACGGAGATGCGGTTGGATGATGGGCCGGCATTCGCTCCAATGGCTCCCATGGCCGCCCGCCCCCTGGATCCCTCCGCGCCCCTCTCGATCGAGAAGGCTGCCCGACTGGCTGATGTCAGCGAGGATGAGTTGCGTGGACGCATCGAGGCCGGCGAGCTCCTGCACGAGTCCTCGCGGGGACGCTCGTCCAGCCGAAACGGCGGAGAGGGGGACGTTGTGGTGCGTGCCGTCGACCTGGCGGCGCTCTATCCCAAGGTGCGTCTGAAGTCCGCGAGCGTCCCGCGGATGCGCGCGAAGCCCCAGGTCGATCGAACGCGAACGACCGCGACGGCGGCCGAATCGTCCGATCGCGACGTGCTCCCGACGCCCGCCGCTCCGACCTCGGCCGCTCCCGCAAGAACGGAGATCACCGATGCCCTGGCCTCACGTCTGGACGCGATCGAAACGGCCAACGGTGATCTACGCACCCAACTGGTCGACCTGCGGTCCCAACGCCAGGACCTGGTCTCGCAGTGCGACGACCTGCGCGGCCGACTCGATCGTGCCGAACGCGAGCGTCAAGCCAGCACCGCCGGGCTCATGCTCGCCCAGAAACGGCTGCACGAACTCGAGGCGCCCGTCGTGACGCTTCCACCGCCGTGGCGACGGCGGACGACGTACGGCCTGGGCGTCGTCGTCGTTCTGCTCGCGTTCTTCCTGCGACAGCAGGTGGTACAGGCGAGCGCCCTTTCGGAGCACGTCACCGGTTTGTCCGGCGACGTGCAGGAGCGTGATGCCCAGATCGAGGAGTTGGGTGAGCAACTGCCGGGGTTGACCCGTGCGCTGGCCGAACTCGATGGACAGTTGGCGCGAACCCGCACCGAAGCCGACCGCGAGCGCAGCGCATTGTTGGAGACGCTCGAACAGCAACGCCTCGAACGTTCGGCCGCCGAGGCGAAGTCCCAGCAGGAACTCGAGCGGTTGGCGCAGGAACAGCGCCTGGCTCGCACGACCCTCCAGGCGGAGCGCGATGCCCTGGCGGCCGACCAGCAGCGTTGGGCGTCGGAGCGCGAGGCCGAGGTCCGGACCCTGGCCCTGCGCGAGTCCGAGATGCAGGCCCTGGTCGAACAATGCATGGCCGCGGTCGAGACCCTGGCCAACGCACCGGTGCCCCGCGCCGCGACGGGGTTCGTCGGCCGGATCGTCGAGCGGCTGGAAGGGCCCGATCCGGCCCCGCGCGTGTCCCAGGACGCCCCAATCGACGGTTGACCTCAAGCCGGCTCGCGGGACTCGACGAAGGGGGTGCTAGAGGTGGTCCCGCACGGGACCTCCCACCCCGAACCGATGTCCAGCCGACCCAAGACCACCTCCACGAAAGTCGTTTGCCCCGATTGTGGCGAGGTCTTCAGTTCGCGGGGCATGGCCGCGCACCGCCGGTTCAAGCACCCCGAGTCCTTCGTGAAGGCGAAGCCCCGGAACGCTGGGGAGACCGAGGACGAGGGACCGCGCGGCCCGCTTCCGGCCGCGACCTACGTCACGGCCGAGGCCAGCGTGATGCAGGTTCTGGCCCGGATCGAGGCACGCTTGGCGCGACTCGAGATGCAGATGGCGCAACGCAACACGGTTGCGGAGAGCCCGCCCGCTCCCGGCTCGGAAACCACGTCCGTTCCGGATCCTCCGAGCCTCGTCACCGACGTGCGGCGAGCGGAGGAGAAGGAGTCGATGGATGCTCAGACCGAGTTGGACGAAATCCTGCTCGAGATCGCTGCCCTGCGGACGAGTCCCGAGGAAGCCGCCGAGGGCGACGACGAGCGCGGCGTGCGTCATGGCCGCCTGGGCGAACTACGTCGACGTCAGGCCGAGTTGATGTACGGCCTGGGACGCGACGACGCTCAGGAAAGGCGCAACCTGCTGGACGGATTGCTCAGCGACGCGCCGATCCCGGACCCCGCCTAGGGACCGGGTCTCGGTTCGCGGATCGGATGCAGGTGCGGTCCGCCGCGCATCGTTCGAAACGAACCGACGGGGCTAGAGCGACTCGGTGTAGCTACCACCGTTCTCCCGCGCGAGTTCGCGCAGGAACGGGGACGGCGTGCCGATCGAGATGCAATGGATCACCACGCGTCGCGTGCGATTCAGACGCAGGATGCGGCGCCGGATCTCGTTCGTGTCGGTGATCTCCCCGGCGCTCGGACCGCCGTCCGTCAACAGGTAGATGGTGTCGATGCGTTCGTCCTCGTACGCCTCGAGCAAGGCGCCGTAGACGTTCGTGCCACCCGCAGGAGACGTCTCCCCAGCGTACTCGGTCGCTTCGGCGCGCACGTCCTCGTCGAGATTGAGCAGCTCCTTCTTCCAGGCTTTCACGCCCGTTTCGAAGAAGATGACGTTGAACTCGATGCCGTCGGCGAGCGCGGCGAGGGCACGCCCGAACTCCTTGGTGGCCACGTCCAGGCGGGTCGGTCCGCCCCCGGCGCCACGCGAGCGGTTGCGACCGGCGGGTGCGGCCATCGAACCGGATTGGTCGATGATGAACATGATCCGGTCGCTGACGATCTCGAGTCCGTAGAACGAGGCCTGACTCTTGTTGTCCTGGCGCCGGGAGCTGCGCTCCTTGTCCAGGGCGAGGGCGTCCTCGTAGCTGGGCAGCCGGTAGTCCTGCCCCTGATCGTTCCACCATTGGTTCCAGCGACGCCCGGTGCGGCCGTGGTCCTCGCCGGTCATCAGGCGCAGCACAGTGGCCACGTCATGGCCGATGCGACCCGACTCGGCATCGAGGCGTTCGATCAGGACCGGGATGGAGATTTCTCGCCGCAGATTGCCGACCTGTTGCAGCGCCTCGCTGCGCACTCTCCAGTCCTCGTCCGCGAGCAAGCTGTGCAAGATGTCCACCGCTTGCGCGCTGCGCAGTTCCAGCAACGCGGCGGCGGCACCCATGCGTGCGACGGGGTTCTTGTCGTCCGCGAGGGCGAACAACTGATCGACCCACATCTCATCGGCCTTCGACAGGCGCCCCATCGCCAGGATGGCATCGCGCAGGATCGCGTCGTCCTTGGAGCGCAGCAATTTCGAGATCGGCTCCGTCCATTGGGGATCGTTGCTGACGCCCAGGATCTCGAGCGCACGCACGACGATGTCCGGATCGGAGTCCCGGAGGCGGGCCGCAATGAGTCGGTTGGCATCCGTGTCCTTCCAGGACGCCAGCACCTCGAGCAGCATCTTCCTGCGGTCGACGCCCGTGTTCTTGTGGCTCAGGACGTCCTCGTAGAGCGCGAGCACCTCGGATCCACGCGCCTTCTCGAGGGCCGTCTTCAGCTGGTCGCCCGCGCGCCGTCCCGTCGGCCCGTAGCGCAGCAGCAAGGTCAGCGAATCGGAGTCGCCCCGTTCTCCCAACCTCGAGATCAACGGACGAATGGCGATGGACTTCAACTCGTCGTCGGCACGGCTCTCCAGGATGGCGGTCAGTTCGTTCTCCGCCTTCAGTCCCCAACGTTCGAGCGCCCTGGTGGCGCCCTTCTTGTTCGGGTCACGGCGAGCCTTCAACGCCTCGTTCTTCAAGTAGTCGAGTGCGGAAGACTCGAGCTCCGTCCCTTCGAACTCCTGGAACGCGGAGTACGCGTCGTAGAGTGGACTCGGGTCGCGCAGCATCGCGACGGCCTTGCGCAAGGTGAGGAAGGCTTTCTCGCTCTTCACCTTCGCGATCCGAGAATAGACCGAGCGCGGCGTCTGGTCCTCTTCCTTCTTGACCGTGCGCAGCAGGTCGTCCAGTTCGTCCCATGCAGCGCAGCCGCTGAAGGGCGTGACCGAGGTCGTTCGTGCGGGGATCGTGTTGAGCGGCTGAGCTTGCGCCATGGACGCCGAAGCGAACAGGAGCAGAGCGGCCGGAATCCGAGGGGTCGCCATGGGGAGAAATACCCGCCGAGAGGGGCGGGTCACATGAGAGATGCCGGCCAGGGCTGGAGAGAGCCGAGGCCGGAGTTCGAGCTCAGGGACAGAAGGTGACGACGAGCACGTCGCTCAGGTTCGACGTCGGCGTCGGGTTGGAGTCGCGGTGCCAGCACTGGAAGTACCACTGCTCGCCGGGCATGACCGCGACGGGCGGGGTCATCGGAATGGCCGTGATGTCGACGTCGATCTGGTACTCGCCCGCGGGGCTGATCGCACCGACCAGGGTCTGGTAGCGAGCGAACGGAGTGCCGAGGCAGAGGTTGCCCTGGCCGCCCGCGGGGAACGGCACGAAGCCCTGGCTGGGCGAAGCGACGAAGAACGCGAACTCACCGGGCGGCAGGTTCGAGGCGACCAGCGTGAGGTCCTGGTCCTGGATGCGCGTGCTGCCCAACATCGAAACGGTTCCGCCCATTCCGCTCGAGTTGGCCGGGTTGGCGCAGGTGTTCGTCGGCCCGGGACAATCGTGATCCCCGACCAGGTTGCCGACCAGGAAGACGTCCCCCGTCACACCCGTGCCCGGGTCGGTGAAGTTGATCGCGCCGGTCTGGGGCGAGTCGATATGGATGTTCAGCGCGGTCTGCAACACGTTGCCCGTGACCGCGACCGGGGCACCCATGATGCCGGTCAGGTTCGTGATCGTCGTCGTGCCACCCGAGGGCGTGACGATCAGGTTGCCGGAGAGCACGTTCATCGTGACGTCCGTCGAGAAGTCCCCGTTGGCGGCGATCGCGAACGGCGGCGACGTGAACTCGAACGTCAAGTTGGTCAGGTCCGCCACGGCCAGGTCCGGCAGCAGCGGAATCGGGTTCGGCACGGTGGCGCTGAGGTCCGGCTGCACCAGGGCGGTTCCACCCGCGACCATCTGGCCGGTCGAGATCGGGTTGGCGCCCGGCGTGATCAGGACGTGGAAGTCCCCCGACAGCTCGAACGTGTTCGAGGGGTTGGGGACCAGGGTCCCGCTGAGCAGGCCCAGTTGCCACGTGCCGTTCCACTGCCACTGGGACGCGGCGGCGTCGATGGTGACGACCATCGGGTCCTGCGCGGAAGCCTGGGCTGCGAGGAGGAGGCCAGCGACGGGAAGCAAGGCGCGAGTCAGGAGTTGGTTCTGCATGGTGGGTGCGGGGGTGGAGAGGTCCGGTTCCAGCCTACACCTTGAGGCTGCCCATGGG
>JAJDEX010000553.1 GCA_029259575.1 Planctomycetota bacterium
TGTTCATGCAGGCTGCCCAGCTGGGTGGCCCGGTCGTGCGCGATCACCTGGCGACGTTGCTCGTCGAGGAGCCGTCGCGGGTCGTCGTGCAAGCCTGCGTGCGCTCGATGCACGCGGAATTGGATCAGATCCTCGGGAGCGGAGCCTGGGCTCCGGAGGACGAAGGACTGTGGTTCACGCTGGTCAATGAGGCGATTCGTACGGGTGCCGCTCGGGACATGCCGCACGCGATGCGCCTCGCCGGAAGCCGCGAGGACCTGCAGCCCTTGGTGCTGCCCTTCCTGGCCAAGCACGACGAGGAGATCCTCGAGAAGGTGCTCCTGGACATGGAGTCCCCCAAGACCAATCGCCGGCGCATGACCGTGCGCGGCGTCGGTGCAGCGGCGCTCGTGCCTGCCGTGCGCAAGCTCTATGCGATGGAGGAGGACAGCAATCCGGCCGTCCGCGCAGAAGCCTGGGTGGTGCGCTGTCGGTTGGGTGACGGTGAGGCCTTCGCGCACGTGCGCGAGATGCTGACGCGCTCGCTGGGCAGCGAACCGGACCCCGAGGTCCTGCGCGAGCGCCAACTGGTGCAGCAGGCGTTGATGTTCCATTCCGCGGGTCGCCTGGTGCAGAAGTTGATGCTCGATCTGGTGGATCGCATGCCACTCGACGACGAGCGCCTGCCCTACTTCCTGGCCGCGCTCCGGATCGAGGGACACGCCGTGGACGCGGGCCTCGTCATCCAGACCATCGCGCGTCGTGACGTGCTCGAAGGCCAGGACGAAATCCTGATCCGTGCCATCGGCCACGTGCCCGGGAGCGTCGCTCTGGCACACCTGACCGAGCGGTTCCCGAACGGGGGGTCCACGATCATCGATCTGGAACTGGCCCATGCGCTGGCCGGGGTCTCGAGCCCCGAGATTCAGACCCTCCTGTCCGCGGCGGTCTTCGGTGAGAACTGGCACTTCGGCGTACTCGCTGCTGCCGTGGTGGAGGAGCACTACGGGCGGAACGCGTTGATGCTCTGGGCGCTGCAACCCCCGGAGGGCACGGGGCCCGGTGCCTTGCGCCGCCTCGGGTTCGCGATCGGTGAGATCGGGCAGCTCGATGCCTTGGAGGAGCTGACGCGCAGGTTGGGGCACGGCGGCGCGGATCGGCCCGTCCTGCAGGGCGCTCTGCTCGGCGCCTTGAGCGGCCGATCGCACTAGGAGCCATCTTCGGTCGGGTCCGGCCCGCGCCTCGGTGCGACCCATGTGCCCCGGAGCGATGCACGAAGAAGCAGCGGCTCCCCTGGGGTTGTGGCGACCTGGGCGTCCTCGCTCTGGTAGATTCCTACAGACCTCGGATACCGGGTGCGCCTGAGGGGAGTGCGCACGTGGATGTCGGACGTCTTGCCGCACACTCAACCTACTAGGCCCGACCAGCTGGACCAGCCCGCTGGATCGCGCCCCTTCTGCGGTGCAACCCCATTCCGCACCCCCTGGACAACGACGTGACGACCCCTCGGAAGATCGCCCTTCTCGGCGTACCCATGGACCTCGGCGGAGGTCGACGCGGTGTCGACATGGGCCCCAGCGCATTCCGCATCGCCGGTATTGAAGGGGCCGTACGCGGGCTCGGCCATACCTTCCGGGACCTCGGCAACGTGCGCGTCGACGAGCCCGATCTGGAGCAGCCGGTGGATCCCACCGCGCGCTTCCTGCGCGAGATCTCGGAGTGTTGCGTGCGCTTGCACGATCGCGTGCGCGCGTTGATGGACGAGGGCTGGATGCCGCTGGTCGTCGGCGGAGATCACTCGATCGCGGTCGGCACGGTCGGTGGGATCTCCTCCCACTTCCACGCCAAGGACGAGAAGATCGGCCTGATCTGGTTCGATGCGCACGGAGACATGAACACGCCCGAGACGACCGAGTCCGGCAACATTCACGGGATGCCGCTCGCGGCGTGCCTGGGGCGCGGGCCCGATGCGTTGACCCGATTGGGTGCGCGCTTCCCGCTGCTCGACGTGCAGAACGCCGCCATCATCGGCGTGCGCTCGCTCGACGACCAGGAGCGTGCTTTGATCCGCGAGGTCGGCGTGCGTTGCTACACGATGAAGGAGATCGACGAACGTGGCATCCACGCCGTCACGCGCGAGGCCATCCAGATCGCCAGCAACGGCACCGCAGGCTTCCACATGTCGTTCGACGTCGATGGCTGCGATCCCGAGGTCGCGCCCGGCGTGGGGACGCCCGTTCCCGGTGGCATCAACTACCGCGAGGCCCACACCGTGCTCGAGATGGCCGCCGAGTCCGGCAAGCTGATCGGACTCGAGATGACCGAGATCAACCCGATCCTCGACGACCGCAACCGCACCGCACGCGTGGCGGTCGAATTCTGCGAATCCGCGCTCGGACGCCGCATCCTCTAGGGACCCCCCGTGTTCTCCGTCCCGCTCGCACTCTGGCGCCACAGACGCCTGTTCAAGGACTTCGTCAAGCGCGACCTGCGTGCGCGGTACGTGGGGTCGACGATGGGGTTCTTCTGGTCGATCATCTTCCCGATCCTGAACCTGGCGGTGTACGTCTTCGTGTTCCGACTCGTGCTGAAGACGCGCTGGAGCGACAGCCAGGGAGCCCTCGAGGTCGCGCTCTTCATGCTCGCCGGGATCATCGTCTGGTCCTCGTTCGCCGAGACGCTGTCCCGCTCGACGAACTCGCTCGTCGAGAACGCGAACCTGATCAAGAAGGTCGTGTTCCCGTCCGAGCTGCTGCCGCCGTACCTGTCGGCCTCGAGCTTGATCAACATGACGATCGGCATGCCGGTGCTGATCGCGGCGGTCTCGTACTTCGGCTATGTCTCGACGCCGCGAGCGCTGATCTCGGTCCCCGTGGACAACCCGATCGGGCACGTCTTCGAGGGGGACGACCTGATTCGGGCTCAGATCCATATGACGCGGGGCTATGCACTGGATCTGACCTTGCCGCTCGAGTACAGCGGCACGGCCACCTTCGGCGAGGACTACGTGGGCCCGACCGAGGTCGTCGTTCCTGCCGGCGCGAAGGGCGTGTGGCTGAACCTTGCCACCGTTCCGGACGCGACGCCCGAGGGCGGGCTGATCGGCTCCCACCTGGACGAGGAAGGACTCCCCGTCGAGCACCACGGCGAGACCATCGTCGTGCGTCTCGGCGCGGAGGGTCGCGCGGGCATCGTGACGCCCGGAGGCTCCGTGCAGATCGAGCAGACGTTCCACTTGCTCGACAGCAACATGCCTGCTGCGGTCGAACCGATCGCGATCGTGCCACCGGACGTCGAGACTCGTGATGTGGCCGCCACGGAGACCATGCCGGCCAAGCCCTACTACCCGCTCCGGCTCGGGTTCTCGCTCATCTGCCTGCCGCTCCTCTACGCGGCGCAGTTCCTGTTCATG
>JAJDEX010000554.1 GCA_029259575.1 Planctomycetota bacterium
CACGCAGCTGCCCGCGGCGAACTCGCCGTCGCGCATGCCGCGCAACTTGGCCAGGTTCTCGGCGGGCGACGTGTCACGGTTCGGCGCGTTCACACCGGGACGTCCCGGTCCCCCGCGACCTTCACGAATCGTCTCGACCGCCTGGTCGTCGACGTAGGCATCGCCGTTCTGGACGAGGTGCTCGGCGAAGCCGTAGAGCTCGTCGAAGAACCCGGACGAGAACGTCAACCGGTCCCCCCAATCGAAACCGAGCCACTTCACGTCCTCCTGGATCGCGGTCACGTACTCGGTCTCCTCCTTGGTCGGGTTCGTGTCGTCGAAGCGCAGGTTGCACGTCCCACCGAACTCGCGGGCCAGGCCGAAGTCCACGCAGATCGCCTTGGCGTGACCGACGTGCAAGTACCCGTTGGGCTCGGGGGGGAAGCGCGTGCGCACCGTTTGCGTTCGTCCTTCTGCGAGATCGCGGTCGATCTCCTGCTGGATGAAGTGTCGGTGCGGGCGCTCGGGCGCGTCTTCGGTCGTGTTGGGGTTCGGTTCCATGATCGGCGCCCCGGACCGTGGATCACGGACCGGGGCGCCAGAGGATACCGCCGCTCCCCACCTGCATCATCTGGTCGGTGGGCAATCGAGTGGCGGGTCAGGGCTCGAACGTGACCCAGATCGCTTGGCTGGTGTTCACCCGCCCGAGGCATGGACCTCCAGGATCCGAGAAGTAGGCCTGGAAACCCCACGTCGTTCCGGGCAGTGCATGGAGGAGAACTCGATGCTGTTTCATCAGATCGCTCGTCTCCAGGACGCCCTTCCGGTCGGCCCGATGCCCGGCTACGCGATGGGAAGGACCGTCGAAGCAGAGGATCCCTGAGCCCACCAACGAAGGGGGACCGGGGGGACCGAACAGGATCGCGGCCCGACGATTCGAAGGCAGGCCGGTGACACGGAGCTCGAGATCTCCGTCCAGGATCGACGGGCCTCCCAGCACGGAGAGGACCGCCCCCGAACCCATCGAGTTCGCACAACCGCCGGTCCCATCGCCAGGACACCGACCGCCGTCGCAGAAGCACGTCTCCTCGTACCAGGTGGCCTGGAGTTCGGCCACCGGGAAACAGGCGACCGTGCCACCCGGCACGCCGCAAGCGTCGGAGTTGGGCGCGGAGCCGAAGAGGTACCCGTCCGAAACGGCGACCTCGATTCCCAGGTAGTCGTACGCACGAGTGGACGGGCTGAGGAGCTTCTCGCCGATCGACCATCCCTGAGCCGTCGAATACACCGCGCTGTAGATGGCTCCCGCCGACGGGCCTCGCTCACCATCGAGTGGGGCCCCGATGCACAAGCAGTCGTCGTGGCCTGCGAGCGAATGACCGAACGCCGCGCCGGGCGTCGAAGCCGGAGGGATCAGGACGCCGACTTCGCTCCAAACGCCACCCTGGTTCTCGAACATGGTCACGATCCCGGCGTTCGTTCCGCCCAGATCGTTGCCCGGCATGCCGACTGCGAGCCAGCGGCCGAACACGGCCACCTCGGCACCCGCGTAGTTCAGGTCTTCCGCCTGGGACGGGATCAGCTTCTGACGTTCGACCAACGTGTCCCCGATGCGTTCGAACATGTACACCGCTCCGGACTGGAGCGCGTGGTCGTCGTCCGCAGGTGCTCCCACCGCAAGCCAACCCTCGTCCCCGGCCAAGGAGGTTCCGAAGTGGTCGTGGGTGTCGACGCTCGCTCCCTGCACGGAGCCCAGGTCGTCCACGCCATTGGCACCGACTCTGTACAGGTGGACCGCCCCAGCATGGGATAGACCGCTGGAGTCCTGGCGCGCCCCCACGCAGAGCAGGTCGCCCAAGAAGCACAGCTCGGTCCCGAAACCAAGTGCACCAGAGGGCGCCTGCACGGAACCGATCCGCTCCAAGCTCCGGCCGACCCGACGGTAGACCCAGATCCGGCCAGGCAGGCTGACCGGTGAACCATCGATAGCGCGAACGGTCTCGCCCATGGCCAGGACGGCGAGCAACTCGTGGTTCTTCGCCACCTCGGTGCCGAATCGAACCGTGGATTGCGAGGGCTCGGGAAGGAGCCTCTCGCGTTCGAGCCAGGCACCGCCGACTCGCTGGAACAGCCAGGCTTCACCACGACTGGGCCCGACGGCATCCGATTCGGGAGCGCCGACCAGCGCGAATTCGCCGGATACGGCGAGGGCATGACCCAGGCCATCGCCGGAATGCAGATCGGAAGAACAAAGATGCTGTGCGTACGCAGGTACGCAACATGCGAACACAGCCGTAGCCATGCACGCCAGGGGGGGACGTTTGCCCATTGAAGGCTCCTCGAGTCCGGGCACACGACGCTGCGTCACTGGAAGCGGCGCACACCGCAGCTCCCATGGCAGACATCACCCCCCCCAACACGCAAGTGTTCCGGACTTGGGGCAGGCAATCCCTAGATCGCCAGCAAAGCCCCCTCGACTCCATACCCAGTTGACGGAATCGTCACCGTGACTCAACCGAGGACACGGGGGGACTCAACACGATCGGCTCGAGCTCAGACGTGTTCGTTCGAGTGGGGTTTCACGCCGGAGAGAGCCAGCATCAAGACCACCGCCGCGACTCCGTGCACATGCGCGACCACGCGGTACAGCGAAGTGTCCATCTGCCACGACATGTCGTACGGGGTCATCAGATAGACGCCCGCGTACATGACGAGGACACTCAGCAGAACGATGGCGCACCGTCGGATCCCTGTGCGTTCCAAGTCGGACGCCTCGCCAACGAACGAGGCCACCGCCCCCATCGCCAACGCGACCAGAGCCCACGACCAGGACCCGGTGATCCCAAGTTGGATCCAGGCCCAGACGCAGACGGCCGCTGCGGAAGCTCGGCGCAACCGTTGCGGCAAAGCCATCAAGACCGCTGCCAGGATCACACCCCGGAACGGCCAGGGTCCGGACGTGGCCGCCACCCACCGGGGGATCGCGTGCCCCAGGCGCTCGAGGCTGATGTGCTGGGGACCGGCCAAGGCCATCAGGTCGTTCGCCGCGACCCGAGACTTGAAGATCCACAGGGCGACGAGAGCCACGCCCAAGGGCACCGCGGCCATGAGGAACCTGGACCTGGATTCGTCCCGCCGTCGCAACAGGACGCCCGCACAGCCGACGACGACCAGAAGGGCCACGGCCAGTCCCTCGTTCTTGGTCCACGCGGCGACTCCCAAGGACACTCCGGCCATCCAGGCCTGCGAACCGCGCCAGGTCCGCGCTTCACGTGCCGCCATTCCCCAAGCGACGAACGCCACGACCAACCACGACGCGAGCGGTCCGTCCGCCACCTGCCAGGCCGCGACGCGCGCCGCAAACGGCGAGGCGACGAGCAACCCCATCAACGCGGCTGCTGCCCACGGGGATCGGCGTCCGACCCAGGACACGGCGAGCACCGCCGAGCCGAGCCAGAGGCACAACTGAACGACCGCAACTCCCAGGGGAGCGTCGGAACCGAGGACGCGCCAGGCGCCGACGACGGCGAAGGAGAGGAAGGGTGGATAGTCGAGGTGTTGCTGCGGCCAGGACGTTGGCTCGACGAACGGCGCCCAGAACGAGGGCTCGGTCAGGATCCAGTGCGCGCGCAGGTTGAACATGACCTGGGCGTCGAGCATGCCCTCGGGCTCGTACCCGAAGCGAAGCAGGAACAAAGCTACGCCGGCCGCCAGCGCCAACCACATCAGGCAGGCAGCAAGGCGACTCTCCTCCGACCGCGGGCCCGGCGGCGGGGACAAGCGCACGGCCCAACCGTGGGACCAGGCGAGCGCGGGCAACCACATCAGGAGGAACGCCGCGTCCCCACCACCCAGCGCATCCTGCAAGGCCGCAACGAGCGCCAGGCTGAGCGCCGCCAGGACCGCCATCCAGCCCGCCGCGCCCCAAGCGTGCCGACCCGCGCTGAGGATCGAGCCCACGAGGAGGCCGATCAGCAGCACCAGGCGCCACGGACTCCCTTCGCGGTGGACCGGACCTGGCCCCAGGCCCTGCGCGTCCTGCAACCGCCAGTCGGTGCCGGATTCGGAAGCGTCACGGGGCCGCGCGCCCAGCGCCAGGACATTGGCCTCAGGCGTTCGGACGTCGAGGAATCCTCGATCCTGCACGGACTTGCGGCGCGTGGAGCGTGGCGTGTTCGGAGGGAACAGGAAGAGCGTCACGTCCGCCTCGCCTTCGATCAGTCGCGTCGGCGCGATCGCGGCTTCGACCTTGGACCGGCGAAACTCGGTCCAGTCGTAGTCGGCGTCCTCGGGGATCACCCACCCGATGCGAGCCTGCCCTCGGACCGCTTGCTCGACCCACGCCATCGCGGGCACGACGCGGCGACCTGGCCAAGGTCGTGCGTCTTGGAGGAGCCCCAGGGATGCGACACACGTATGCGCGACGCACGCGATCGCGAGGACCGCGAGCCAGCGCGTCAGCGGTCTGCGTGGAAGGCCCAACAAGGATCGGTCGGGCTCAGGCGCCCGCGTTGCCCTCGATCACGACGCGCAGATCCTCCATGTCCTTCGACATGCACTTGCGCAGGAACCCCTTCATCATGAACATCATCGGCGTCATCACCTTGGCCATGAAGGTCAAGGGCTTGGCGACGAACTTCATGCTGACGCGACTGCCGTCGCCGTCGGGCGCGAACACGAAGGTCGACGTGTAGTGCGATCCACAGGACTCCGCCTCTACGGTGTAGCCCTTCCCAGGCTCGAACTTCGTGATCTCCATCGTCTCGGTCGCGCGCTTGCCCATCAGGATGCGCACCTCGGTGAAGCGCGTCCCGACGCCGATCGGACCGTCCGTCAGAACCTCGAGGGATTCCAGGCCGCTGATGCGGGCCTCCGCGTTGCGAAGATCCGTCAACACGTCGAAGGTGCGGGCGACGGGAGCGGCGAATCGGGTTTCGATCAGGACTTGGGTCATGGGGGCCTCCTTGGGCGTTCCAGGATAGCCCGCCCCCAGCCCTGCGCGGGAACCCTCAGGTCGCCAAGTGTCGTTGCAGACCACCCAGGATCGCCTTCCAGCCTTGGAGCAGCGTGGCGCCCAGGCCCTCGTCAACCGAGCCCCAAACATGATCGTGATAGGTCAAAGTCGACCTTCCAGCCACCGAGGGCGTGATCTCGAAGCTGTGCCAGGTGCGCGCCGGACCCCCGAACGCGGGAGACAGCTCACCGAAGCACTCGACCTTCTGGCCCGGAACGAGCACGCCGACGGTCGCCCAAAGAATGCCTCCGCCGTCGCTGGTGGTCTCGAACAGCCGGCCTCCGAGCTGGGCCTCGAGCGCCATGCGCCCACCTGCGGCCGTCATGTCCGCGGTCCACCAATTCCCCATCTCTTGCGTCAACGCGACCCAGGCTCGCTGGGGATCCGCGTCGAGGTCCAGCTCGAAGGAGCCCGCATGTTCGCGAAAGACGTTCATGGTCGTCGCTGGTGTTCAGGGATGCACGGGCGTCGCCAGGTGATCGCCCACGTCGTAGTTCGCCGCGTCGTACCGATCACCGGATCCCTTCCAGGCGATGCTCGCGACGTGGACGTGGGGCGTTCCGGCGGCGCGCTCTTCGACGTACCACTGCAGGGCGAACTGCAGGACGGGGAAGGCGAGCTCGTCCCACGGCAACTCGTCGATCGGGAACAGCCGCGTTTCGAGGCTCTCCACACCAACGCCGTAACCGGGCTCGCTCAACGTGCCGCGGAAGATCGCGTAGGCCTGTCCGATGTGCGGGATGTCGAGCACGGCCTGCAACGCGTCCACGCTGACGCGCGCTTCGGCTTCTTCCCAGCACTCCCGGCGCGCCCCTTCCTGGAAGCTCTCGCCGACCTCGACGTAGCCGCCCGGGGCGGTCCAGTAGTTGACGCGCGGTTCGATCGCGCGGCGACACAAGAGGATGCCACCCTCCGATTCGATCAAGCACGCCGCGACCGGACGCGGGTTCTCGTAGTGGACGAACCCACACTCACCACACAGATCGCGCAGGCGATTGTCGTCCGCGGGAACGGCGCGCGTGGTGCGTGCGCCACAGCGTTGGCAATGCAATGCGTTCACGCGTAGCTCACTCGAAACGCTTCAGGACGGTGTAGCCCTTGGGGGACTCGGTCAGGCTGTACGGGATGACGCGAACCTCGCCGACTCGCATGCCGAACACTGTCGCCGCCACGCCGCGCTCGGCGGCACCGAAGGGACGCCAATAGTGCTCGTTGCGGAACTCGCTGCGTTGCTGGTTCAGCGAGATGGAGAGCGCCTGGAACTGCTCGGCCGTCATCTTGCCCTGGTCCAGCCGCTGGCGCGCATCGTCGGTCTGGCGGCGCACCTCCATGTTCAACTCGTGCTCGCCACGTTCGTGGCTGGAGTCCCGCACGCCGTCGTTCAGGAGCCGTACGCGGCCGGGATCGCTGGCGAAGTCGGCGCGCGGCAGATCGCTGTACTCGATCACGAGCGCCTTGAAGTCGGCGTCCTCGGCGCTGGCCAGAGCCGCCACGGACTCGGCCAGGGCCGCCGCTTCGGCCTGGGTTCGCTCGATGCCGGGGATCGTGCACTCATCGAAGCCGATCACGATCTGGCGCAGGACGACCTTGCGCACGACGGCGACCTCGTCCTCCTGGCCCGGCTCGTTCGGGGGCGCGATGGTCTCGCCGCGGGGAGCGGGTCCGCGGATCACCTCGGCCTTCTGGATCACGATGCGCTGCTTGGGCTTCGTGGCAGGAGCGCCCGCACCGGAATGCGTGGGTCCGACCTTCACGTTCTTGACGGCCTCGAGCGTCGCAACGCCCTGGGTCAAGCGGCCGAACGAGGTGTAGTCCCCGTCCAGCTTCCAGACGGGCGGCCCCTCGACGCAGCACACGAAAAAGCCCGATGAGGCGGTGTCGGGCTGGCCCGGGAGCCGCGCCATGGACAGCACGCCGTAGCGATGGCCGTACTCGAGTTGCGTCTGGAACTCCGCGGGAATCATCCCGTGCGGACTCCCGCCGGTTCCGTCCCCGTTCGGATCGCCGCCCTGCACCATGAAGTCGCGCATGACGCGGTGGAAGGTCAAGCCGTCGTAGAACGACTCATCCGTCAGCCGCAGGAAGTTGCGCACGGTCAGGGGTGCGGCCTCTGGCCAGAACTCGAAGTACATCGAGCCAGCCGCCTCGTCGTCGATCGCGATGTCCATGCGGACGTGGTAGTCGCCGAGCGCTTCGTCCGAGATCGGGCCACCGGCTTCAAAGCCTTGCGCGATGCGCTCGTTCCCGCCGGCCGAGGGACCTTGCAGGTTGGCCACGCCGTTGCCGTCGCCCCCACCTTGCGCGAGCTCGGGGCCGGAGCCGTCCGGGTTCAAAGCATCCGGGGACTCCCCATCGCAGGCGGCAAGGCCGAGCGACAACAGGAGGCCGAAGGCCCAGGACCCGAGGGTTCGTGAATCGAAACGCATGACGGATCAGTGGTGCGGCGGCGGAGGTTCTTGGCTTGCGTCCGAGCCCGGTCCAGGCCGGCCCTCCCGCACGGTGTTCATCAACTCGTCGACTTTGTGAACGAGTCGGTCGATCACCATCGACTGACCGCGGACGACGTCGTCCAGGGTCTCGAGGGTCTGTTCGAGGAACGCGAACCGACACTCGAGGTCGACCAGCTTGCCTTCGGGGGTGGTGTCCGGGGTCATGGTGCCCTCAGCCTACCGCGCGGAGCGGCCCCGTTACGGAATCCGAAGGCCTTAGGTGGGATCGGTTGGGCCGCAGCCCATGGGAACCCTCAGACCCCGATCAACGCGGGATTCTGGGTGTAGGTCCCCACCCACTCCGCAACACCGACGATGTGGCCCTCGATCGCCTGGGTCACCTCGGGGCCGCCGAACTCACCATCGACGGGGCAGCGCTCCAGATCGATCGCGAACAAGCGGAAGTGGTAGTGGTGCAAGCGCTCGTCGTTCCAGGGCGGCGCCGGTCCGTCGTAGCCGCGGTAGGTCCCCGCCATGTCCGGATCGCCGGCGAACCAGTCCGTGTAGTTGGTCACGCCTTGCCGGGAACCCGCGGGTCCAACGGGTTCCGGCTTGCCGCGAGGCGTGACGCCGTCCGAGCAGGCGCCTTCGACCAACTCACCGGCCTCGGCGGCCAGGTCGACCATGACCCAGTGGTGGAAGTCGACGCGCGGAAGGTCGGCAGGCACGCTGCGCCCTTCCTGGTTCACGTCGTCACCCACGGACGGCACGTCCACGTCGACGCAGAGCAACACGAGGCTGCGTGCCTCGGCGGGAACGTCGCCCCAGACCAGGTGCGGGCTGCGGTTGCCGGACAGTTCCACGTGTCCTTCGGTCGCGGGGCGGGCGAAGGCGAATTTTGACGGGATCGGAGCCCCGTCGTCGAACGATTGGCTGGTCAGGAACATGAGTGGAAACGGGGAGTGGTTCGCAGGTGGAGAGAGGGTGCGAAGCGAGACGAGGACGTCCCGCGGGTTCGAACGTTCGTGCGCGTTCGTCGAACGAGTTCCGGGAGAGGAGCGCTCGCTCGAGTCAGTCGAGCCAATCGAAGGACTGGGTGTAGTCACCGGTCGCCCCATCGGAGATCACCATCCGCAGGCGAAAGTGTCGCCGCGCGCCAGCATCGACCAGGTGGACCCAGGACTCGAGCACCCAGACGTTCTCGGCGTCGCCTTGCGTCCAA
>JAJDEX010000555.1 GCA_029259575.1 Planctomycetota bacterium
CCGGCGCGCGTGGAACCCGGTCGCAATCCTGCGGACACCGCCAACGCCAGCACCGTCGCGCAACCGATCGGCGGCGACAGGATCAACGTCGCGCCGGCGAGGATCCCGGTCAGGCCGACCCAAGGTCGACGCCCGCTCCGCAGGCCATGTGCACCCGCGCTCCAGGCCGCGACGGCGTAGGTCAGCGCGACGCTCGCGGGGCCGAGCCGCATCCATGTGCTGAAGGCGTACAGCACCTCGCCCGTCTCCCCCAAAGGCGTCGCCGAAGCCAGATGCGGCCCCCACCCGCCACCGGGTTCCTCCATGGGCCACAGACCGCCCAACGCGTTCCAACCGATCGCGGCGAACCCGAGGGCCAGCGCGTGCGCCCAGCCTCGCTTCGAACCGACCGCCGCCAACAGGTACAACGCGGCGGGCAGGAGCGCGACGGCCCAGGTGGCGAACCAGGCCTGAGCCATCTCGGCACCCGTCCCGCACAGTCGCGCGACGGTGGCGAGGGCGTAAGCGAACCCGGGATGACCGCGGAGCGACTCGCCAGGCAGCCAAGGATCCTCGAGCGGCGCGCCGGTCATCCAGTGCTGGGCGACGCTGGCGTGCCAGCCGTTCGAGTCGTGCCCGAGCCGCAGCGCACTGCCGGAGCGCACGAGCAGGTACCAGCCGAGGACGCCGACGGCCGCGCAGGCGACCCATGCGAACGCACCGGCCGACCCGGGCCAGCCCTTGCCCAGGGGGCGACCGAGCCAGAGCAGTTGCGACACGGCGGAGCCGAGCAGCAAGGCCGCGACGGCGCTCTCCGGCTCGAGGAATCGATCGAGTCCGAACAACGCAGCGCTGCACAGGACGGGCGACAGGCACGCACCGAAGACGAGCAGCTTGAGCGGCGAGGACTCGACCGGACTCCAGCGGACGAGCCACGGCAGGCCCGCGCCGCAGAACACCGTGGTGGCGCCGAGCACGCCGAGCGATGCGGGCAAGGCACCGAGTGCCGAGAGGCCGGCGATGCCCGCGCACGTGGCGAGCACGAAGGCCAGGGTCGCGGGCAGCGGGGAACGGGCGAGCGTCGGTTCCATATCGTTCGCGCTACAGGTCCTGGGCCGCGGCCCGCAAGCGTCGGGTCACGTCGGGGTGTTGCGCCTGGAGGTCCCCCTCCCCACGCGGATCGCGACCGGCATCGATCAACCGGCCCGTGCCGTCCGGACCTTGCGTCCAGCGCCAACGTTCGTCCCGCACGCTCACCGTGCCGTCCGCGAAGCGCGTGACGGTCGGACGTTCGGGAAAGGCACCGGCGGGTTGCCCGTCCACGTGGTTCAGCAGGGAACGACCGGAGCCGAACGTGGGATGCGGAGCGCGCAGCCAGGCAAGGATGGTCGTCATGACGTCGGTCACCGCGACGGGCGTCTCGAAGATGCGACGACCGGTCAGGCTGGCCGGATGGTGCAAGAACAGGGGCACGTGCAGCGCTCCGTCGACCGGAGCGATCTCGTGGCCCCAGGGCACGCCGTCGCCGGGCAAGGTCATGCCGCTGACCCCGGCGAACACGACCGCGGTCTCAGGCCAGGCGTCGGCCTCGCGCGTGAAGTAGCGGTAGGTGTCGAGCAAGGCGAAGACCAGAACGTTCAACTTGGCGATCTCGCCGTCGTACAGGTCGACCAGATGCTGTTCGTCGGCGTGGCTCAGGTCGGCGCGCGCATCGCGGAAGGCCAGCGTGCCCTCGGCCGCTCCCGTGTACGTCGGTTCCGTGAACAGGGTCCCGAAGTCGACGGTGTCCTTGGTGGTCGGAAGTTCCATCGAGCCCGGATCCCAAGGCAGTGTCGGACCGTTCAGGTGCACCCAGAGCACGCGCCCCTCGGATTGGGACCAGTCCTGCACGGACGTCCATTGGATCGCGGCGGCGAGCGTCGCGCCATCGGTCGCATGCGTCGACACGTCGCTCCCGAAGGTCTCGAGGAAACGCTGGTCGAGCGCGGCGGCGGCCGGGTCGTTCCACTGCGTGCGAAACACTCGCATCGGTCGCTGCAAGCTGTGTCCGTCCCCGTTCTCCTCGGCGCAAGCGCCCTGGAGCACGTTGCCCTCGCGCCAACCCGCGTCACCGTCGGCGAACGCGTTCGCGAACCGGACGCCGGCCTCGCCGAGCTGATCGATCGCCAACGCCTGCTCGGGGCGCGCGCCGGGCAACTTCGCCGTGGTCGATCGCGGATACGCGAACGAGGACAGGTGATCCGCGCGCAACCCTGCGACCGTGATCAGGATCAGGTGCTTCGGCGGCTGCCCGGGACGCTCGTGGGAGCAGCCCGTCAGCGCGAGAGCGCCAGCGAGTTCGAGGATCACCAAGCTTCGAAGAGGGGCGCGCATGTGCGACCAGAATAGGCCAGTCCCAGGGGCTCCGTCGAGACGAGCCTCACGCAATGACACCCTGGCGAGTCCCGCTCCTCGAACCCAGGGCGCACCGTCCTCCAGCCCGCGAGAATGCGACCTGGATCACGGCTTGGCCCATTCCGGCAAGCCGCTGCCGATGCCCCAGATGCGACGCACCCACAGCTCGAACACGACCGTGATCAGGATCACCGTCATGCCGTTCAACCAGACGCCCGTCCGCGCCATCGTCGGGATCGACACCCGGTGCGTCGCGAACACCACGGCATTGGGTGGCGTGGCGGCGGGCATCAGGAACGCGGCGGACGCGGCGATCGTCGCCGGAACCATGACGAGCCGCGGATCGAGCCCCGCCGTCACGCCGGCCGCCCCCACCACCGGCAGCAGCACCGCTGTCGTCGCCGTGTTCGAGGTGAACTCGGTCAGGAGGCTCATGAAGAGCACGGTGCCGAGCACGACGAGCCACGTGGAGTGACCTGCGTACAGAGGCGCCAGCACGCCCCCCAACGCGGTGTCGAGTCCCGTCGTCTGGAACCCCTTGGCCAGCGCGAAGCCGCCACCGAGCAACAGCAACACGTCCCACGGCATGCGCGACGCCGTCTTCCAATCCATCAACGCACCGCGCTCGCCGCCGCCGGCCGGAACCACGAAGCACACGATGGCCATGAACGTGGCGACGGTCGCGTCGGAGACGTCACGCGCGTGCTGCATGCGCTCGGACAACTCGGTCAGTCCGTCCGGCAGGAACCAGCGCGACCAACCCGGGATCGTCAGCGAGCCCAACTGAACATCGGAGCGCGTCACCCACAGGATCGCGGTCGTCGTGAACACGATCGCCATGCGCTTCTGCGCCACGGTCATCGGCCCTTGCTCTCGGCGTTCCTGGGCCACGACGTCCGCACCACCCGAACCGGTGCGCGGCAGCTTGTGCACGAAGCGAGTCATCACCCACCAAGCCAGCGGTACCCACAGGATCACCAGGGGAAGCCAACCCAGGAACCACGTGCCAAAGCCGATCTCGGGAGCCGCCGGGAAGGCCTTGTGAAACTGTCCCAGGAAGACCTGGTTGGGCGCGGTGCCGACGGGGGTTCCCATGCCGCCGACCGAAGCGGAGTAGGCGATGCCCAGCAACAGGCAGGTCGACAGCGCTCCGCCGCGCGCGTCCTTGCCCTCGATGCGCTCCAGCACGGCCACGGCGATCGGCAACATCATCAGCGTCGTCGCGGTGTTGTTGATCCAGAGCGACAGGAACGCCGCGGCGACCATGAACCCCAGGACCAACCGCCGTGGCGAGTCCCCGGAGCGCGCGAGGATCGCGAGCGCGATGCGGCGGTGCACCTGCCAACGCTCCAACCCGAGAGCCACGATGAACGCGCCCAGGAACAGGAACACCAGGTCGCTCATGTAGTACGGCGCGACCTGCCCGGCGGTCAGGATCCCGAGCAGAGGGAACAACGCCGCGGGCAACAGCGAGGCCGCCGCCACCGGGACCGCGCCGGTCAGCCACCAGATCGCCGTCCAGACCGTGACGGCGAGCGCCTTGCGTTGGGGCATGTCCAGGGCCGCGCTCGGCCAACCAAGGACCAGCGCGAAGGCCAGTGGCCCCGCGATCAGCGGAACCGGACGGGTGCGCTCCTGCTCGGGTTCGCTCACGCCGGTTCCTGAGTCGTCTCGGCGCGCAACCAGGACAGGTACTTGGCCTCGACGTGATCCGGAGCCAGGGCCACGCATTCAGGCACGTCGTACGGATGGTGCTCGGCCAGGTGCGCCTCGATCGCGGGCACGTGCGCGAAGGTCGTCTTGACGATGAGGAGCGCTTCGGGGTCCTCGTGGACCCGCCCTTCGAAGCGATAGACGCTGGTCAGGCCGGGCACGAGGTTGGCGCAGGCCGCCAGGCGCGCGCCGACGAGTTCGCGGGCCAGGCGCAGTCCGGTCTCGGGATCGGGGGCCGTGATGAGGACCAGGCGGGGCGCGGACGGGGTCGCTGCGTCCGCGGCGCGGGACTGCGGGGGGAAGGCGTCTCCAGACATGACGAGAGAGTAGTCGACGAGGTCACCCGAACAGGCTTTCCAGCGCCCGGTCGGGGACTAGAATGCCGCCATGGGTCTCCTGCACCGCGCCGTCATCGCCACTTTGCCACTGGTTCCTGGACCGGTGATGCGTCGTCTGTCCGCTCGCTACATCGCGGGGGAAACGCTGGACCAGGCGATGGACACGACACGAGCTTTCGCGGCCCAGGGGTACGGCGGAGTCCTCGACGTGCTGGGCGAGGACGTGGCGGACGAGGCCGAGGCCCGCGCGGCACTCACCGACTACGTCCGATGCACCAAGGCGATCGCGACCGCCGGCGTCGACAGCTACGTCTCGGTCAAGCCGACGCACTTCGGCTTGCGCATCTCCGAGGACCTGTGCTTCGACCTGTACGCGGAACTCGCGACGCGCTGCGAAGCCCTCGGCCAGAAGTTGCGCGTCGAGATGGAGGACCATACGACGACCGAGGCGACGTTGCGCGTCTTCCGCAAGCTGCGCGAGCGCTTCCAGAACGTCGGCGTCGTCATCCAATCGCGCCTGTTCCGGACCGCCGACGACATCGCCGCGCTGCCAGAGGCTTCGGACGTGCGCTTGGTGAAAGGCATCTACCTGGAGCCGGAGTCCATCGCACACACCGATGCCGACGCCATTCGGGAAGCGTTCCTGAAGGACGTCGAGCGCCTGTTCCAAGGCGGTCATTCCATCGCGTTGGCCACGCACGACGCGCCGATGGCCGAGCGCGCGCTGCGCATCGCCGAGGAGCAAGGCGTGGGACGCGAACGCTACGAGTTCGAAGTCCTGATGGGCGTCCAGGAGACGCTCTGGACGACCTGGCGCGACCGCGGATGTCGCGTGCGGATCTACGTGCCCTTCGGACCCGGTTGGCGCGCGTACTCGCAGCGCCGCTTGCGCAAGAACCCGCAGATCCTCGGCCACGTCATGCGGAACGTCTTCGGCTGAACGCGCGGCGCGCCATGCGTGCGCCGCGTCGCATCACGAGGTTCGAGGGTGGAAGCCCTGGGCGGAGCGCTCGCGGTGCTGTGCACGCACGAAGGTGCTCACTTCCCGATCATCAGGCGACGCGCGAGGATCTCGCTCAACACGCCCGTGTCGAGGATCTTCGCCATCGTTCGCCGGTAGTCGTACGGCACGCGGTACCAGGTCACCTGGTGGTCCTCGAGCACGGCATAGCACGCGCGGTTGTCGCCGTCCCGCGGCTGGCCGGTCGAGCCGACGTTCAGGAACGCCTTCTGGCCCGCGGGCAGCTTCATCGTCAACTCGTCCTGGCCGTCCAGGCCGCGGAAGCGCAGGTCCTCGCCGTGCATCCCGGGGTGGTGCGTGTGACCGCCCACCGCGATGTCGTCGATCTTCTCGAAGATCGCCGTCAGCTTGCCGGGGTTCAGGAAGCCATCGGTCGACAGCACGTACTCGCGCACCGGATCACGGGGCGAACCGTGGACGAGGGCGAAGCGCTCCAGTTGGTGCGTCAACGGCAGCGTCTCGAGCCAGGACCAACGCCCCTTCTTCTCGCTGGAACTGAACCAGCGCGGACGCAACCGATCGCGCGTCCACTCGATGGCCTTGCGGGCATGCGGGTTGAAGTCCGCTGCGCTGTGGAACAGGGCCTCGTCGTGATTTCCCATCAGGGTCGTTTCGACGTGGCCGCGCACGAGATCGATGCAGAACTCGGGGTCCGGGCCATAGCCCACAACGTCGCCGAGGCAGACGATGCGATCGATCCCCAGCTCGTGGATGTGAGCGAAGACCGCCTCCAGAGCCTCGCGGTTGGAGTGCAGGTCGGAGATGACCGCGACCTTCAACGCGCGACTCCCCGCGGAACGTTGTGGACGACGTGGATCATGCGTCCACAGCCTCCCACATGGAGTCCACAGCGGTGACGAGTTGTTGGCAGACCTCGGTCACGTTGCCCTCGATCGTAGCGCCCGAGGCCTTCACGTGCCCACCCCCACCGAACTGCTGCGCGAGGCGGTTCACGTTGAACGTCGTCTTGCTGCGCGCGCTGAGCTTGCAGAGGTTCGAGGTCACCTGCCGGACGAGCAGCACGACCTCGACGTTCTCGACGGAACGAACGAGGTCCAGGGCATCGTCCGTATCGACGACCTGGGGGCGGCCGTCGGAGCCCAGGGGCAAGGGCAGGAGCGCCAGGCGTCCTCCGCTCTCGTAGCGCACGCCGGACAAGAGACGGCCGACCGAGCGCGGGTGGTGATCGGGTTGCCGCTGGTAGATCGCCTGGAACATCTCGGACGGGTCGACCCCCAGACGCACGAGCTCGGACGCGAGGCCCAAGGTCTCCGCGTCCGTGTTGCTGTACTTGAACCATCCCGTGTCGGTCACCATCGAGGTGAATACGCCGCGGGCGGACAATGTGTCGAGTTCCTGCCCGATCGCTGCGGCGATGCGCGCAACGAGGAGGCCGGTCGAGCTGGCCGTCTGATCGTGGAACGCCGCGTCCCACCACATGACGTCGGGCAGGACGTGGTGGTCGACGATCACCTTCTGGGCGTCCGAGGCCTCGAAGCGCTCGGCCAGGGAGCCCGTGCGGGAGAGTTCGGAGCAGTCGAGCAGGACGATCAGGTCGTGCTCGGGGAGCGCCTGCCCCTCGTCGGCGCCGTACGTGACGTCGTTCGAGAGGTAGCTGTAGCGCGTCTCCGGAAGATCGGGGTTCAGGATGTGAACGGTCTGGCCGCGCGCCTGGAGCAGCCGGGAGAGGGCCGCCTGGGCACCGATGCAGTCCCCGTCCGGACGGACGTGCCCGGTGAGGATCACACGGGGTGCTCCGGTCAGGACCTCGAGGGCGGCGACTTGCTCGTCGGAGAGAATGGGATGGAGGGACGCGTGCATGGGGGCCGCCAACTCTACTGCCCGACTTCACCCCGGCGCCATTCCGGATCCAGGAACCCCATGGCAGGACGACCTGGATGGCCTGAGCTGCGGGAGCGCAGGGCCTAGGACGCGGACACGTCGGGAGCCGTCGACGGCCGGCCATCGACCCACGTCCCGCGCACGGGGGGCATGGATGCCGTCAACCCATCGAGCAGATCACGAAGGGACCTGGCATTCCGTTCGAAGAGCGCCAGATCGGCCCGCATTCCGGTAGCGATGCGTCCCACGTGACGTCCCAGACCCAAGGCGTGCGCGGAACCGATGGTCGCCATGCGCCAGACCTCCTTGGGCGCCAACCCGGGATGGGTCGACCTCAGCAGCGCCATCTCACGACGGAGATCGACGTCCCCGTTGGAGGCGGCCGAATCGGTCCCGAGGGCCAGAGGCACGCCCGCTCGTCGATACCTGGCGAGCGGGAACGGCTCGCGATCGAAGAACGCATGACAGCCGGGACAATGGACGACGGTCGCGCCCGTCGCAGCGATCCGTCCAGGCTCGCCCCGTCCAGGCAGGTTCCCGTGGACGAGCGACGTGCTTGGACCCAGGAGACCGTGACGCTCGAACAAGGTCAGTCCCGAGGTGCGCGGGCTGCCCTGCAACAGGGCGGACAGCGGACCGCTCCCTTCGCGCATCCAAGCGACCTCCGCAGCGGTTTCGGCCCAGTGGATCGTCACCGGCAACTTGGAAGTTCGTGCCACGCGGGCTGCGGCCGCCAGCAGGTCCTCGCTGACCGTGAACGGAGCGTGGGGCGCGAGCCCGGGCAAGCGCCGCGAACTCCCCCGCGGCATGCGGGACAGACCAGCCACCGCAGCCTTCGTCCGTGCCGGGTCGCGCGCGTCGAGCAGTTCCCGGTAGGCGCGCACGCGCAGCGGATGACCGCGAAGGGCCGCGAGCGTCAACCCCAGCGAGTCGATGTCCCCCACCGTGGTCGTCCCGGTCGCGAGCATGCGGTCGGCCCCCTTGCGAGCCCCAGCGGACAGGACGTCGTCGCCGCACGTCGCGCGGACCTCGAGCAAACGGGCGATCCATGCGCCGAAACCGCCGCCTGCGGAGACACGTCCGGCCAGCGCGTGCAGTTCGAGATGGGAATGGGCGTTGACGAGACCGGCGGTGAGGACGGCGTCCCCGAGGTCACGCACGCGCGCTCCAGCACGCCGCGCGAGTCGTCGTACTCCGGCGGCATCCTTGGCCGTGCCGCGGATACGGCCTGCCTCGATCCAGACGCCTCCTCCTGGCCAGGCTTGGTCCGGATCCGGGAGGACCCAACGCGCGGTGAGTACGGGCATGCCGACCAAGGTGAGCCGCGGGGGCATGCATAGCAAGCCCGGAACGGGAACCGGCGGGACGCCTCTGCGTCCCGCCGGTTCGTTCGCATTCGTGAAACCGATCTCGAGGATCGATCACGAGGTTCTGTCCGACCTGGAATCAGTCGGGATCGGCCGAGATGCGCAGGTCCGTGATGCCGTTGACCGAAGTCAGAAGAATCAGGCCGGGGTCGTCGCCCGCCAGGTCCTGGGACACGGTGCCGTCGAAGATGATCTTGTAGCGGAACATGTTCGGGGCCGCGGCGCCGAAGTCGTCGGCCCACGCGTTCAACAGGGCGGGGTGATCGACCCAGGGCGACACCGAACCCGGCACGACGAAACCGCTGATGCCCGTCAGATCCAGGTTGCAGGGATCGTTCGGGGACAACGAGTTGTTCGTTCCCAACGGCTGAGCGGAGCGCGCACCTTGGAAGCGAACCACGATCGGGGCCCCTTCCGCACTGGGACCGAACGGACCCAGGTCCTTGCCGAACTCGTCCTCGAACGAGCCCGCGAAGGGCGAGTTGCCGTTGATTCCACGGAACGGAACCTCGATCTCACCGGGCGCGCCGGGCGGTTCCCAGAGCACGGTCATGTTCCAACCCATGTCGTCGGGGTCGGTGCCGGCCAGGTCCTCGCGCAGGTTGAGCGCGAAGAAGTTGCCGTCGGGACGGATCCAGCACGAGGTCGAACTGGACAAGCCCTCGGGACGGTGACGCGAGAAGGCCCACCCGCCGCCCGCGGGCGGAACGGCAGCGGTCGTGTCGACGCTGAGATAGTCCAAGGACATCGGATCCAGCGGATCGGTCGGAAGGATCGAGGGTGCATAGCTCGCGTGCGTCGAGACGCCGTCGAGGCTCTCGATGCGAACGAGGCCCGTACCACCGGCTCCACCGTACGCGTTGGGCTCGCCCATCAGATCGACACCCGACCAGGCCGCATCGCCACCGTTGCCGCCACGGACGTCGATCCGTCCGGCGAGCGGGCTGACGCTGACCACGGGAGACTGCAAGCGCAGGGCTCCACCGGAACCACCTCCACCGGGAAGTGCGTACTGGAAGTACTCACCGGGCAGACCGTTGAGGGAACTGCCGCCATCACCGCCGCGCAGGTCGATGATGCCGTTGATCGAGATGCTCTTGGCGGACACGAGTTGCAGGGCACCGCCGCCGAATCCACCGCTGGCACCCGAGTGGTCGTGCCACTCGTTCCACTGGGGGGCGTTCAGGTCCGGAACCGTCAGGATGCAGGGGTTCTCGAGAATGCCGTCGAAGCCCGAGGTGTGGGACCCGATGGCCTGGTTGGCACCGCCACCACCGCCCGAGCCACCGCGGAGGAATCCGGGATAGGGAGTGATGTTGTTCGGACGCCAGAACAGCTTCCGCTGGATGTAGCCCATGTTCGTGGCATTGGGCGCAGCCAGACCCAGGTCGGTCGCTTGACCGGCGGGGGTCGGGGGACCCGAAGTCGGATCGCCCAACGGCCATTCGGCGCTGGGCTGGAACGAGTTCGCTTGGCCCGCGGTGCCGGACTTGGCGTAGCCGCCGCCCGAACCCACGCCGGCGATGTTCGTCACCGTGCAACGGTTGTCGGTCCCACCATCGAAGATCACGACGTTGAAGACGAGATCGTGGTCCGCCGTCAGGATGGACGACGTGATCGCGGGGTAGGGATCCATCGAAACGGGCGGGCCACCGCGACCTCGAGCGAGGGCACCACGTCCGACCCCCATGCCATCGCGGCCGGGGATGTTGGTCGGGTTGTCCATGGCAGCCACACCGGGGATGGTGACCGCGTTGCTCGGACTGGAGAGGAAGGTGAAGTTGTTGGGGTTGCCGCTCGGCGCATAGTGGTAGCGATCGCCACCCTTGCCGCCATCACCGCCGCCGGCCGCATTGACCGGAATTCCGACGCCGACGAAGAGCCAGTTGGCTTCCCAGCCGGGATCCACGCCGGGCTCGACTCCGATGTTTCCGGCCGTGAGCGAACGGTACCGGTTGGTCGGACCGACGCCCCCGGGACGGTTGTGAACGACCGCGTTCAACACGAAGTTGGTCCCGACCGCCCAGTCCGGAGGCAGGTTGCGCTGAATGGTCATGGAGTCGTGGGCGAGCGGCGTGACGCCGGTCAGACTGACCACAGCACCCGCCGCGATCTCGACCGGACCGCTGCAATAGACCCGCGCGGGGTTCTCCCCTTCGAGGCGCAACAGCCCACCGGCCTGGACGATGAGCGACGAGAACTCGAAGACGCCGTCGGTGACCGTGAGCGTGTCCGGGAATCCACCCGGAGTTCCGTTCGGCGGGATCATCGATCCATCGGCGTTGCCGACGAGATCGATGGGTGCGCCGAGCCCTATCGGGAAGACCTGATTGTCCGTGTTCAACGTGACGACCTGGCCAGAGGAGACCTTGAGGGCTCCCAAACGTCCGGAGCCACCCCCGTTGCTACGAACCAAGCGTCCGCCGCCCCACGTCGCACCCGATTGGCGGCTGTCCTCGTTCGACGCCGGGTTGGGGGCGTTGAACGTGAACTCCTCGACGAGTTCGAGGGGCGGGAACACGACCTGGGTCGGGATGAACGACTGGATGCCGCCACCGTTGGCGACCGTGATGCCGTTGTTCTTGAGGTCGACCACGCCCTGGCGGACATCGATGACCACGCGTCGCGGATTCGCCTGGAAGCCTGCGGAAGGGAACGGCGTGCCGCCCTCGTACACCAGGAAGGTCTGCAGCGTGGTCTGATCGACGAACGCGTTGATCGGGGGGCCGGGCTCCTCGAACGTTCCATCGTGGGTCACGCGGTCGTCGGAGGAGGCCAGATCACCGTTGTTGTCGACCTCCACGTAGATGAACGGCGAGGTGCCGGTCTGCGGGTTCACGACCGACGCCAAGTTCATGATGTCGTCGAAAACGAAGCGGATCGTGGGCAGCTTGGCGTTGGTGCCGGGCCACACGTCGGTCAACAAGGTCCCCCCGTTGACGAGCTGATCCTTGGCGAGGATCGGGTTGTTCAGGCCGTCGTAGCCGAGGAGCACGTCCGTGAAGATCTGGACGGAGGGCGGACCGGGAACGGGGTCGAGGATCTCGTTCGAGGTCTCGATCGTGCACTGCAGACGGGACTGGTTGACCCGTCCGCTGGTGCTCGTGATGTACGGGGGCGGGTCACCCTGGGCCTGGCCGGGGATGGTGACCAGGTAGGAGGTGAAGGCTCCGAAACCGAACTGCGGGTTGCCGTTCGAGTCGAAGTTCAACGCCGGGCGGAAGATCAATCGACGGCTGTTGAACGGGTCGATCGAGAACTCACCGGGAGGCGAGGTTCCGTTCGAGATGTCCAGGACGCGGAACGAACTGGCGTTCACGCTGAACAGGTCGATGTCGGCCGAGAACAGGACCGAGATCTCCTGGTTCCGGAAGGTGTTGATGATCGAGCATCCCACGAGCACACCGCCCGTTCCGTCACTGCATCCGAGGGAGCAGGACAGCACGTGCATCGGCTGGGGCAGGTTCGTGCTGGTCGAGGATGCCGGGGAGCATCCACCACTGGGCACGACGGCCGCCAAGACCGCCACGAGAGCGAGGGTCGCCTGAGAGAAGGGTGCCAGCGGCCGCTTGAGGCCGGCCATTCGGAGGAAGGTCATACGTCGATCGTGGGTTCGTCCATCCCTAGACCACCTGGAGTCGTGGATTCGT
>JAJDEX010000556.1 GCA_029259575.1 Planctomycetota bacterium
CCCGCGGCGAACCCGCCGCGGGGGCCCCGCCGGGCTGCGAATGGGGAATCGTAGTTATGGTTACCTGACACCGTACTCGCACCATCACCGCTCCAGCGTTCCGAGGTCGCACACGAACACGTTGCGATAGGCCGCGTATGCAGGACCGTCCGACGCTCGCGCGGGCGCATGACGCTGCAGCCCGATGAAGCCGGTGGACACACGATCCACGAACAACGGCTGCGCATCGTTCAAGGTGAACGTGTCGACGGTGTAGAGCACGTGACCGTTCAGCACGGTCTGCATCCACGATCCCTGGAGCCGGATCTCGTAGGTGTTCCACTCGCCCAACGGGCGCAACGCATCCTTCACACCGGGCTCGACGGCGCCGTACAGGCTGCCCGAATATTGCCACGGTGCGAGCGTGCTGTGCGTGTCCTCGTTCCAGTGGAAGTCGTCGATGACCTGCACTTCACGACCGGAATAGGCGGGGTTGCCCTGCGTGCGGTCGGCGCGCAGGAACACGCCACTGTTCGCGCCGCGCTCGATCTTGAAGTCGAGCTTCAGGTGGAAGTCCTGATGGTCGGTCACGCTGCGCAGCTCGTGCGACGTGCCGTCCCAGAGGAACTGGATCTCGCCGTCCACGACTTCGTATCCAGTTCCATTCGGCTCCCAACCGTTCAGCGTCTCGCCATCGAACAAGGCGGCCCAGCCCGCGTCGCGGCCCGCTTCCGTGACCTGGGACACACCCCGATCGTCGGTGGTGAACAGCTCGGGGCGCTCCAGTTCGCGGACGGTGATGTTCTTGAACTGTGCACTCGAATCGGGCGCTGCGTCGGCGGCTCCATGCACCTGCAAGCCGATCAGCCCTTCGGGCGCGAAGCCCGGCGTGTCGGCGGGATAGATGTAGTCGACCAGCGGCTCGCCGTTCATCCACGCCTCTACGTGCATCGGGTCGCCCGTGCAACGCACGCGGAAGTGGTTCCACTCACCTTGGCGATAGCGCTCCATGCCGCTCGGGTTGTGCCAGTAGAAGCCGTCCGAGTAGATGCCACCGATCTCACCGCCGGGCCGGTTGTCGATCGTGATCTGCGAACCCTTCGCGTCCGGAGTCATGCGCAGGAAGATGCCCGAGTCGAACGGATAGGAGACGCGCGCATCCAGTTCGAGTTCGAAGTCCGCGTAGGACTTCCTGGTGTAGATCAACCCGCCACCACCGTGCGCGTCGCGCCGGCCTGTGATCGCTCCGTCCTCGACGAGCCAGACCGCCGAGCCGTCATAGCGCCCGCCGGTCGTCGTCCAGCCCGCGAGCGTGCGTCCATCGAACAGGGAGGGGTCGACCGGCAGTCCGCCGCAACCGACGGCGCAGACGAGGATCGGGCCGAGCAACGCGAAGCGGAGAATCGTGTGCATGAAATCGAGACGGCGCGCGGGGGACGAGCGAACCGTGGACCCAAAGTACGGCGCGCGTCGCCGCACGGCCATTGCGCATCGGCGCGTGGCTCATGAAGGCCGCCCGACATCCCCGACGCTTGGTAGACTGCGTGCGCTTCCTGGGTCCGCGTTCCGGCCTCCCCTCCGGAATCGGCCTCGCTCTCGACCTGCTCTGGACGCCCGCGCCATCGCAGCGCGGCCGTCGAATTCTCCGCACACCACGGTCCTGGCCGCATGCACGCTCCGATCCGCCTCGGGATCATCGGAGCGGGCTTCATCGCCCGCTTCCACGTCCAATCGCTCGGTTCCGTCCGCGACGTCGTCGTGGGCGGCGTGCAGAGTCGAACCCGAGCCAGCGCCGAGGGCCTGGCCGCCTACTGCAACGAAGAGCGCCTCGGAGAACCGAGCGTTTTCGACAGCGCCGAAGAGCTTTGTGCCAGCGACGAGATCGACGTCGTCTGGATCCTGGCGCCCAACGACGTGCGCATCGAGGTCATGGAAGGCGTCGTGCGCGGCAACGCGCGGCGCGCCAAGCCCCTGCTCGGGATCGCCTGCGAGAAGCCGTTGGCGCGCACGCTCGCCGAAGCCGAACGGATGGTCGAACTGGCCCAGGAAGCCGCCGTTCCGACCGGCTACCTCGAGAACATGATCTTCGTGCCGGCGCTCGAACGCGGCAAGGAGATCCTGTGGCGACGCGGCGCTCCGATCGCGGGACGCCCCTATCTCGCGCGCGCTGCCGAAGAACACTCCGGACCGCACAGCCCTTGGTTCTGGATGGGACGACGCACGGGCGGCGGCGCGCTGATCGACATGATGTGCCACGGCCTCGAGGCCGCGCGCTGGTTGTTGACGGAACCCGGCCAACCGCGCACCAGCCTGACGCCGATCGAGGTCACCGCGCGCATCGGCGCACTCAAGTGGACGCAGCCGAAGTACGCGGACGAGTTGAAGCGCACGATGGGCGCCGAAGTCGACTTCGCGAACGAGCCCAGCGAGGACTACGCCAACGCCAGCGTCGTCTACGTCACCGGGGACGGCCAGAAGGTCGTCACGGAAACGACGACCAGCTGGAGCTTCGTCGGCGCCGGCCTGCGCCACACCATCGAACTGCTCGGCCCCGAGTACTCGATGAACCTGAACACGCTCGATTCCGGCCTGAACGTCTTCTTCTCGCGTCGCGTCGAGGGGGAAGCCGGCGAGGACCTCGTCGAGAAGCAGAACGCCGAACACGGACTGATGCCCGTGGTGCCCGACGAGGTCCACCACTACGGCTACAGCGCCGAGAACCGCCATTTCCTGACCGCCTTCGCCAACGGCACGACCCCCGAACTCGATTTCGCGGACGGCCTCGCGAACGCCCGCCTTCTGGCCGCTTGCTACAAGTCCGCCGAGACGGGCCGCACCATCGACCCGAACGAAGCCGACCTGTCGCACTTCGTGCCCGCCGTCGTGCAAGGCAACTGGAAGCCCTGATCCCCCCACCGCCAATCCCTGGAGACCCGCCATGACCCGCTCGAACCAACCGAATCCCTCGCGCCGCAAAGTCCTGGGAGGCGCCGCTGCCGCCGCCGGTGCCATCACGCTCGGCTGCAAGACGACCGGCTCGCACCTGGATCGCGACATCCCGGTCGCGCCGGACAAGGACCCGATGGACGCGGGCGCCACGATTCGGATCGGCATGATCGGCGTCGGCGGCATGGGTGGCGGGCACATGAACGGCTTGCTCGACCAGGCCAAGCGTGGTGATGACAAGCACGAGGTCGTCGCGCTCTGCGACGTGGCGCAACCGCGTCTGGACGATCGTCTGGCGCAAGCGCGCGCGAAGGCGCCTGACACCGAGATCACCGGCTACACCAGGCACGGGGACCTGCTCGCACGCGACGACATCGATTGCGTGTTGATCGCATCGACCGAACACTGGCACGCGCAGCACGCGGTGGATGCCATCGCGGCCGGCAAGGACGTCTACGTCGAGAAGCCGATGACGCTGCGCCTCGACGACGCGCTCTGGATGTATCGCGTCATGGAGGCCAACCCGCACATGCGGCTCCAGGTCGGTACGCAGTACATGATGGGCGAGAAGTACGGCCACGCGCGGCGCTTGATCGCCGAAGGGCGCATCGGCCACCCGACGTTCAGCCAGACCAGCTACTGCCGCAACTCCAAGGGCGGCGAGTGGCTCTACGGCATCGACGACCGCATCCAGCCCGGCGACACGCTCGATTGGGAACGCTGGTGCGGCCCGCTCGGCCCGCGCGAGTGGGACACCGAGGTCTACCACCGCTGGCGTCGCTACAAGGACTTCTCGACGGGCATCATCGGCGACCTGTTGGTGCACCAGATGACGCCGCTGGCCTGGGCGCTCGATTCGGGTTGGCCCACGCGCGTCACGGCGTGCGGCGGTCACTACGTCGACAAGGCCATGGAGAACCACGACCAGATCAACATGACGGTCCAGTGGGAGAAGGAGCACACGATGATCGTGGCTGGCGCGACCTGCAACGAACTCGGTCTGGACACGCTCGTGCGTGGCCACGAAGGCAACATCCGTCTCGGCGGCGCGAACTGCATCCTGCAACCCGAACGCATCTTCGTGGACGACGTCGACGAGGAGCGCATCAACTGCAAGTCGCACGACGACCAGGGCAACCTGCGCCTCGACTGGTTGAAGGCTGTCCGGACCCGCGGTCAGAACCAGAGCCAGATCGAGATGGCGACCAAGATCATGGTCGCCGTGGACCTGGCGACGCGTTCGATCTGGGAGGGCAAGGCGTTCGCCTACGACTCCAAGACGATGACCGCCCGCGCCCTCTGATTCGGCGAGCCGCGTGCAGCGCATGGCCATCCAGGCCATGGGGACCCGTTTCGAACTGGTCCTCGTGGGCGACGACGACGCGCGACTGCGCGCCGCGGGAGAAGCTGCGTTGGCCGAGATCGAGGACACCCATCGCCGCCTGACGACGTTCGAACCGGACAGCATGTTGAATCATGTGAACCGGAATGCCGGCGCGGGTTGGGTGCGCGTCGACAGCGACCTCTTCGAACTGTTCGAGGTCGTCGACGTCGTCCACCGCGCCTCGGGTGGTGCCTTCGATCCGACGATCGCGCCGTTGATGGAGGCCCACGGCTTCCGCGGTGCGAACGCGCGATCCGATGCAACCGCTGCGCGCGACCGCGTCGGTTGGGATGCCGTGCGACTCGACCGCGACAACCAAGCGATCCGTTTCGAGCGTCCCGACCTGTCGCTCGACCTCGGCGGCATCGCCAAGGGTCTGGGTCTCGACCTCGCCGCCGGCGTGCTGCGCGACTGCGGGATCTCCGATGCGCTGTTGCACGGAGGAACGTCCACCGCCGTAGCCCTCGGAGCACCGATCCTGCCGGGTGGAGCGCGCGCCGAGGGCTGGACGATCGCCTTGGGCCCCGCTCCAGATGCCGAACGCTTGGTCCTGACCGACGGCGCGCTGTCCGTCTCCGCACCGACCGGTCGCACCATCGACAACACGGGGCACCTGTTCGATGCGCGCACCGGCCGGCCCGTTCCGCTCGATCGTCGCGCCGCCGTTCTGGCCCCCACCGCGCTCGAGGCCGACGCCTGGTCCACCGCGCTCGCGGTCGGCGACCCAACCCTCTGTCCGCCGCCTGGCATCGTCTCGGTCTTGCCGACGCACACACCCACCCCGTCTCCCCTCACGCCGCTTCGAGCATGACCTTCACGGATCGCAGGACCTTTCTGACCGGCACGCTGGCCGGCGCC
>JAJDEX010000557.1 GCA_029259575.1 Planctomycetota bacterium
GCGATGACACTGCGCGCCCCGAGTCCTGGAAGCTGCCTGGTCGCTCAGTCCACCAAGAACTCCTCCATCAACCAGCGGCCCGGGATCGTGTGAGCTTCGTGGACTGCGGCGCGGAAGTCCTCGACCTCGGCGACGCTCTCGAACGTGCGGGCCAAGGCGTCGCCGAACGGTCCCGCCAGGTCGTCCGCGGTCGACAACCACTTGTCCAGTTGGGCCGTCAACTGCCGCTCGTTGAAGCCGGCGATCTTCTCGTCCGTCAACGGCTTCAACGCCTTCTCGACCTTGGCCCAGGCCTTGTGCGACTTCGACTTCATGGTTTGGCGTTGCACGGCCTTGGCCTTCGGGTCGACCTCGAGCTCGAGGGCCTCGGCCCACGACTGCAGGACCAGGAATGCGGACTCGGCGCCCCTGGACTCGAGTCGCGCGAGCGTGGCTTCGGTGTCGGCCATCGCATCCCGGATCGCGCGTGTTCGGGCGAGCACGTAACGGACTTCCGCGTCCTGCGAGGACTCCAGGTCTCCGGCTTCGCGCACGAGGTCGACGACGGCCAGCAAGTCTCCGTTCTCGAACGCCGTGCGCCCCGCGTCGTCCCAGCGCCGCGTCCATTCGCCGAGAGGGCGCAGGTTGCGCCGCTCGACGAGTTGATCCAAGGGCGCGCGCAGGAAGCTGGGGGAAGTCGAGCTGAAGGAGTGGCCGCTGCCGAACCCGGGGTCCCCTTCCCAGACGACGCGCCCATCGACGTCGAGCAGGAGGACGCGGGGCAGGTTGTACTTGTCGATGGCGAAGACCTCGAACGCACTGCCGGGTGCCTCGGCGGTCGTACCCGCGTCGACGCCGACGGCACCGGGGAACCTGTGCTTCGTGACGTAATCTGCCAGGTCGTGTTGATCGACGGCGGACGCGACGGTCACGAAGTCGAGACCGAGGGACCCGTACTCCTCGGCGAGCCACGTCATCCACGGATCCAAAGCGATCATGTCGTTCTGGCGAATCGAGAGCAGCACCAGCAACTGGGGTTTGCCCCGGCGCTCATCCCACGAGGTGCGTTCGCCCTGGGCCCATGCGGAGACCTGGGGGAAGGGCGGCACTTGCCCGAGCCAACTGCCGTTCGCGCTGACGGGGAACTCGGGCTCGCCATCGTGGGCATTCGCCGATCCGCCGATGCGAATGCGTCGTTCGATCTGCGCCGTCGGGTCGCCGGGCACCCGTGACAGGTAACGCACGTTGCGGAACGTGGCCTTGCCCTTGCCGACGATGAGTCCGAAGTTCCCGCGCAGCACGCCCGGGTCGTGGAACGTCTGGGTCGTCACGTACTCGTCGTCGAGCCACACGTCGATCGAGCGACCGATCACGTCCGCGCGCACGCGGTACGTGCGTCCCGACGAGGACGAGCCAGCGGCGGGGGCGGGGATCGGTTCGTGGCGCCAGGTCTGGAACGAGCTGTCCCCGAAGAACGTCACCAGGTCGAGATAGCTCGGCCGGATCGTGCCTGCGGGTCCGCCGCCACCCGGCATCAGGGCGACCGCGTGGAAGTCCGTGGCGGACTTGCGACCCAGGACGAGGCCGGCGAACGTGACGTCCTTGCGGTTCGCTTGGATCTCGGCCTCGAACGAGAAGTCGCCCGAGGTGACCTTGTCGAGCGCCAGTTGTTGATAGCTGAAGTCACCCTCGACGCGTTCGCCGTTCTGGGCGCGCAGCGTGATGCCGTCGGCCTCGAAGGCGCTGTCGGGCTGAGCGTCCCAGCCTTCCAGCGATTCCTCGTCGTACGCCAGCTGCCACATGGTCAGGCTCTTGCCGCTGGCGCGGGCGGAGTCCTCGAACGGTCCGAACAGGTCCGGCAGCGGCAGCTGGTTGCCGGCGCGCCAGGCGACGTCCATGGCCATCATGTGCAGCCCCGCCTCCTGGTAGTCGGCGACGCGCTGGCGTGTGGCTCGCGCGATGCGCTCGTTCAATTGGGCGAACGTCCGTTGCTGCGGATCCAGGTCGCGCAGCTTGCGTTCGATGGCGGCCACGCGCTGGGTGTCGACGGGCTCGCTGGCCTCGAGCAGCATCGCCGTCCGCAGGTACAGTTTCGTCGCGCGGTCGTCCTGGTCGAGGTCTTCGGCCAGCAACGCGGCGAAGGCTTCGTGCAGGTCGGGGTCCTTCGGATGCGCGACGAGCCCGCGCTCGAAGTGCTCCTTGGCGTCCAACAGGTCCCCGCGGCGTTGGGCGAAGTCCGCCCATTGCAGGAAGGGCCGTTCGACCACCAACCGTCCCGCTTGTTCGTCCCGCGTGCGCAGGATGAAGTCCTTCCACACCGCGTCGAGCGCGGCGACGGTCTTGGGCAGCGCGACGGCGGGCGCGTCGGACGGTCGATCGACCTTGGGCGTGGGCGGCGCGGGTTGGGCCAGGACGACCTCTTCGAAATTCTCGACGGCGCCCTCGCCCGAACGGCCTCCCGAGGTGTCGATGAACGTGCGCAATGCGCGGCGGTACACGAAGCGGCCGTCCCAGGGATCCTGGTAGTTGTAGAGGAAGTAGACGACGCCCCAGGTCGGCGCGTACCAGGGCGGGCCCCAGTCGTACTGGTCCTCGAGCACGATCCGGAACGTCGGCGCGCGGCGGGGCGTGACGGCCATGGCATCCGCCGGATCGAGTCCGTCGGTCGCGTCGCTCATCCAGCCCTGTTCCATGCGATCGGCCAACGGGAACAGGCGATGGTCGGCCGGCAGGTTCATCAGCACCGAGCCATTGCCCAGCACGCGCGAGCCCTCGAAGAACGACGCCAATCCCTCGTTCAGCCAACCGGTCGCGTTGGTGGCGAGGCTGACGAACTGGTGCGCCGCTTCATGGAAGAGCGTTTGCGTCGTGCCGTCGAACCCGGCGAGCCCGACGTAGGTCTCGACCGCATCACCGGTGAACTGCCCGCCGCTCCAGCTCGCGGGCGGTCCCGTGCCGAGCCGCATGTACCCGG
>JAJDEX010000558.1 GCA_029259575.1 Planctomycetota bacterium
AGGGACTCCTGCAGATCACGCACACGCGGCCAATCGGCCAGGTTCCAGATCACACTGCGCTGCATGCGCACTCCGTCCTTGTTCGTGAAGGCCCGCACGGGGCCGTTCGTCTTGGCGGGGCCTCACGTGAACACCTGCGAAGGCTCGTCGACATAGCGACCTTGGTGGATCAGGAGGTCGTAGGCCCGGTTCTCCTCCAGGATGCGTTGACGATCGAGCTTCCATTCGGCGACACGCAGGTCCTCGCGGGTCGCGTTCCGCAACTCATCGCGCAAGGCGTCCGCGGACTTGGGCGCGAGCAATCGGAAGCCCGGGTCGTCCGCGTTCAAGCGCAGCCAGTTCACGGTCTGGAGCCACTGCAACTCGCGGCTCAGGGCATCCATGTTGCGCATCAGGTCGTCGACGATCCGCTGCTGGAACAAGGGCAGCGCTTCGCGGTCGTACTGGCCCAGGATCAAGCGCTCCAGCCGAGCTTGCTGGCGGACGAGGAACTCGGAACGTTCCGATCCGTAACGTTCCTGCAGGACCTCGTCCGACGCATCGGCACGCAACACGAGTTGGGTCGGCAGGAAGAGCCGCTCGAGCACCGGATCCATCGGGCCTGTTGGGCGCACCTCCAGCGAGGGCTCCTCCACTTCGAGGGCGATCTTGCGCAGCGTAGGTGCGAAGCCCAACTCGAGCGCGATGAGGCGGGTCTCCAGGATGTCCTCCACCCCTCCGACCAGGGTCACATCCTTCACCGCCTGCGGTTGCACGGGGGGCAGGAGCGGAGCGGTGGCCGACTCGAAAAGGGCGAACGCCGCGCAGGACACGGCCACGATGGGGATGAGGGTGGATCGCATGGCGAGAACCGATGTCCGGAGCGCGTGCGCCCCTTGCAGTCGATGCTGCCCGTACCATGTCGAGAGGCCATGATTCCCCCCGAACCCCCTTCTCGACCCAAACGGGGCCCTTTCGAGCCTTCCGAGGGGTCTCCGAATTCCCCCAAGGGACCCAACGGCAAGCGCCAGGTCGCGCGGGTTCAGGACTACCCCGAACTCCACCTCCTGGCCCAGGAGCCCTTGACGGTCGTCACCTGGAACCTCGCCAAGCGGGCGGGTCGGGTGACCCGCGATCAGGTCGAGGCGCTCGTGCGCGACACGGATGCGCGCATTCTGGCGTTCCAGGAGTGCCGCGCGAACGTGCACCTGCCCCTGACCATGGGGGCCCACGTCGTGCGCAACTTCGGTCGGCACGGCGTGATGACCGTGGCCCGCGCGGCACCGCACGACTGCGTGCCCGTGACCTCACCGGGGCGGGAATGGGGGATGACGCCCAAAGTCGCGCTGCTCACGACCTATGCGTTGTCGAACGGTCAGGACTTGCTGGTCGCCAACATCCACGCGCTCAACTTCGATCGAGGCGGACGCCGCTTCGCCGATCAGTTGCGGGACCTGGCGAAGCGCCTCGCGCATCACGCGGGCCCGATGATCTTCTGTGGCGACATGAACACCTGGAACGGGGACCGCGTGGGGATCTTGCTCGACGTGGCGCGCGATCTGGATCTGACCGAGGTCCCGGCCGAGCGGGGCGTCGGGCGTCGGGGGCACGCGACGAAACTGGGCAACCGCCTGATCGGGTTGGATACCGACCTCGAGCTGGATCGCATCTTCTACCGCGGTCTCGAGTTGGAGGCTTGCCGCTGGATGCCCGAACTGGACGCTTCGGACCACGTTCCGTTGCTGGCGACGTTCCGCATCGGCTGACCGAGCGCGTGGAGCGTCCGAACGAGCGAGGTCGGGCCCGGCAGGTTCTTCTGTCTCATGCGGGGAGGGAGCGCGATGGACGACGCCGCAGCACAGGGTCGCCCGTGAGGGTCGTGTTTCGACTTGGGATCTCGCGGGCCAGGGTTGGAAAGCAGGAATCCCATGGTCGATCAGTATGGAATCCATGCGGTTCCCGTTCGTGCTCTTGATCTGCCTCGCCTGTCGAGTTGACGAAGTCGAACACGTCCAGGTTGGCGATGCGGACGCCGCGAAGCCCCAGGTCACCCAGGCTTCCCTCAGCATGGACCAGGCGGTCGCGTTCCACGCCGAACCGGCATCCTCGAGCGAGACGTTCGTGCTCGGCGTGTGGAACATCCACAAGCGCTCCGACGCGGTCGCCCAGGACCAGTTGCGCCGACTGGCGGAGGGCGCCGACGTCCTGGCCATTCAGGAAGCGCTCCACGACACGCCGCTGCCCGCGGACTTCTCCGGCTACCACGCGAGCAGTTTTCGCTGGACCACGATGCACGCGGTGAACGGCGTGATGACCGCCACCCGCGAGGCACCCACGGACACCCGCGGGTTCGTTTCGCCTGCCAGGGAGCTGGGCTTCACGACGCCCAAGTCCGCCTTGGTCAGTCGACACGTTCTGCGCAACGGCCAGACGCTGATGCTGGTCAACCTCCACGCGATGTTGACCGATGCACCAGCCTCCGGGTTCACCGATCAGCTCGATCAACTGGTTCAGGTCGCTGGCCACCACGACGGCCCGCTCATCTTCTGCGGGGACTTCAACTCGTGGAGCTCCGACCGCAACC
>JAJDEX010000559.1 GCA_029259575.1 Planctomycetota bacterium
CGAGGACTGGTACAAGGAGCTGTCGCCGCGTGAGCGTGCGCAAGCCTGGTTCGTCCCGCTGGGCGATGGGCCAGAAGCCCCGGCCCTCCGTGTGCCCCGTGCGTTCGAGATTGGCGCCCTCTTCGCGGCTGCCCCCGAGTCGATGGCGCATGCTTGGCATGAGGCCAGCCCAGAGACCGCTGAGGAGTACTTCGGCGCAGTGTTCGAAGGTGGCGCTGAAGCGGCTGACAACGCTCTGGAGACGCTCACGCCCGAGCTGTTCCCAGTGCCGCTCTCCTGGTACGTGGAGAAGGAGCGCAACCGGACCTTCTTCTGGGATCGCCCCATTGTCTCTCGCGCGAATGAGCGCAAGCCCTCGGGCGAGCAGTTCACGGCTTACACGTCCACGATCGCAATCAAGCTCGGGGAGCTAACCGACTGGTCTCCTCAGAAGATCGACCACTTCGCAGCCTCGTTCTTCGGCGGGGTAGGAACGGATGCGATGCGCGTGTTCGGGCGTGGCGAGGAAGGCGAGTCCCTTGCAGGTGACGAGCTGGCCGACCTCCCCGTCGTCGGGCGGCTCTTCAAGCGCGGTGGGAAGTCCTCACCCTTCCCGGAGTCGGTGAACACGCTCTACGACTTGCGTAATCAAGCGAAGGTGCGTGCAGCCAGCACGAGACGTGAGGAGACCGACCAAGAGGAGCGCGCTCGCAAGGTCCTCGACGATGCCGCGTCTATGGTGACGGCGCTCAGGTCTGCGCAGGCAAGTGTTGAGACGGTCAAGGAGGAGCGGGCCCTTCGAGCCGAGACGGTCCGTATCGCTCAACAGGCCCTTGAGCTCGTGGATTCCGAGGACATCACCATTCGGGACGTGCGCCAGATGGACGGCCTGAGAAAGCGCCTGCAGCGACAGGCCAAGAGGAAGGCTGGAGCCAGCAAGCGGTAGCCCTCCCCTCCTACGTGTTGCACCAGGGCACCGAGACGATGCCGGTCCAGGTGCAGAACCTCTCCGCCTACCTCGCAGGAGAGATCGACGGCTTTGACGCGCTCATGCGGTCGCTTGGTGCGTCGGTGTCGACAGGGCACCAGAAGTAGTGCTCCCCGCTATGTCGCCCACTTGGATCCATGAGGCTAGGGTTCGGGCCATCGCCAGCTTGACGTGGCGCCACCAGGTGCGTTGCGAATGATGGTGGCTGTGGCCTCACGGAATTCGGGTAGGCAATAGACTGACTGCGAATTGCCAACGCCGGAGTCGAATGGCAAACCCGAGGCTATCAAGGCGTCGCGTGCAGCCTCGAATGTAGGCAAGTCGCTTGTCTCGCATAGGAGGGCTGCCCCTCGCAGGAACCTCAGCACGAGTCTCTGGCCATCAACCGATGTGCCGATATCTTCGACTTGCTCGAGGCCAAAATCGGAAAGTAACTCATCCAGGCGAGACATGGCGGCAGCAAGCTCATTGTCAGTCATCGCGTCGACCGTTAAGGCAATGCAGGGAGCATTGGTCAGGTCTACCTTCCCCTCCCGGGTGAGCGTTGAGAGCGCACTACTGGCAGTCCAGCCGGTTTTTAGGTGGATTGGGTTTGACCAAAGGTACTGCGCGTCAACTGATGAGCTTCCCCGGCAAGCAACAGAAATTGAGAGGATTGCCAAGGCTGTTACCTTGAACCTACCTAGTGAGGGGTACTTCATCGGGGTCTACTGGCGTTGGCGACATCTGGTTCGGCTCATCTGAGCCCTTCTTCCTGGGCAGCTTGTATTTGGTGGCTGCCGTACAACTGTACTTGCCATCCTCCCAGGTGACACTTGCGATCACAAGGAACTCATACCGTTGCACGTTCGCGCCGGTTGGCGTGTCACTGCCAGCGAGGTAGCAAACGCCCGCATTGGATCCACCACCCGGAGTTTCGCTCTCCGAAGGGCGCTTCCACATGGTCACACCCGACGTGGTTTGTCCACGCATATAGTCCCATTTGTCGACCCCAGGCGCGGAGTCCGGGGCGAACGCGGCTCCCGAGATTGCTTTGTGCCAAGCCATGCGGGGACTTCCAGGGTCTTCGCAGCAGGCATGGCGGAATATCGCGACCACTCCATGGCCCCGGGACTTCCTGTTCGGGTTGCGCCCACTTCCAATCCACGTGTACGCCGGCGAGAAGGGGCCTAACGTTGGGCCGGGTCCATGTACCTGCGAAGGCCCAAAACTGGATCCGCCACTGATTGGGTTGCTTTCACGGTCAGGGTATCGCACACGAGGCGCCGCTAAGACATACCCCAAATTCAGCCTCTGAAGTAGAGTGTTCTCGATGATAGAGTTCGTGTCAGTGAACCCGTCCGGGGTGTCTGTGCCGCCAGAGCCAGCGACACCGTCCGAAGGTGACTCAGTAAGAATCTCGAGGTCGCACCAATAGTCATCTCCGCAGTCAATCGGCGGCGTCTGAGGGCGTGGTGTCCCGTAGCACATGCAGGTGCAGATCTTCTTTTCCGTCGGAGGATCGTCTCCGACCATCGCGGTGTAGCTGTGCTGAAAACAGAAGCGCCCACGGGTTGCACCACAACCTTGATCTGCACAGGAAAACCCCATCGGGTCACTCGCATCAAGGGTTGCCTTGCAGCCTGGGTGCCCATTTGGGTCTATCAGGTCGCAACGGCCGTTACCGCCACCTGGAACCTCAATCAGCCCGTCTCCTCGTCTGCCGCCACCCCCCCCCCCCCCCCCCCCCCCCCCCC
>JAJDEX010000560.1 GCA_029259575.1 Planctomycetota bacterium
GCTCGTTTCCGGCAGGCGTCACCGATTCGTGCGGCAACAACACCCACAGGCCGAGCAGGGCGATGGGCGGTACCGCTTTGTCGAGGAAGGACCCGGACAGAATCTCTCCGAACAAGGGCAGGCCAGCTGCGGGGTGGAGGATCAAGAGGGCGACAGGCAGCACGATCAGCCAGGTGCGGCTGGGCGCGTCGAACCTTCTCTTGAGCAGGACGGTCCGGACTCCAAGAAGTGCGCCGAAGACTCCGACCAAGATCGCTGCGATAGGGAAGCCACGTCGATGATGGGCGACCCAGCCCGACATGTCGCTCCCACCGCCGGACAGCGCGGACAACATGCCCTGGAGCCCCTGACCTTCCGTGTTCTCGGGATAGGCGTACATGTCGGGGTCGTTCATGACGTTTCGGATCTGGTCCACCCACATCGTTGCGTAGGCGAGGATCGAGAGGACCACGGCGATCGTGAGGAAGCGTCCGAAGATCTCGCGCACAGGCTGGTTGCGCGTTCCCCGGCCAGCCAAGCAGAAGATCCCGAGGAAGAGCAGGCCGAAGGGGATCGCGGGTGACAGCACGAGCCCGATCAGGGCCAGCATGAACACGACGAGCCCACGTCCTTCGCCGAGGCGGAGCCAGGCGAGTGCGCTCACCGTGAACAGGACGGGGCTCGTTTGCAACCAAGTGGCGGACACGGTCCGCGCGACACCAAAGGCTCCGCCGCGTCCTGTCGAGTCGTTCAGGGCCGTACTCAGCTCGAACAGCCCTTGGTCGAGTGCACTGGCGGCGAGAATCAGGGGGAAGACAACCGCTCGCGCATTCGCATGCACGCGCAGAATCGCGAGCCCTTCCAGGATCAAGGCCGTGATGACGAGCGCGTCGATCGCAGGACTGATCTTGTCGTGGACCAGCACCACCGCGAAGCCGACCGCCGCGAGTCCACGGGTGGCGTATACGACGTAGTCCGCCCAGGCCGATCGCGGCGTGACGAGCGGTCGGACGTCGGGTTTCGGAAGCCGTTCCTCGATCGCAGGACCGGTCAGAACGATCCAGACGACCATCACGCCCATCGTGATGCCCGCCAGCAACCACATGCCGGGCACTCCGCGCCCCGTCAGTTGCAGAGCGAGGATTCCGAAACTTAGGAGCAGTTCCCCGAGCACGTACCAGAGCGCCCACACCGTCGGCAGTTCGCCCTTCTCGTCCGTCGTGTCTCGACCGGCGGGAAGGAGCGCGCACACACCGCGACCGACCAAGGCGATCAACGCGATCTTGACCAGGTCCAGAATGCCGGGGGGGAGTTCCATCGGCCGGTCATTCTCCCCGCTGCGCGCCCTATTCACCAGCGCGTAGACTCTTCCCATGCGCGCCGCCTGCTATCCGTTCGACGTCGTGACCGGTGACGTTCCTGCCAACCTCGCGTCTGCGCGGACAGGACTGCGTCATGCCATCGAGCGCGAGGTCGAACTGCTCGTCCTGCCCGAGATGTGGCCCGCGGGATTCCCCAAGGAACCGAGCGCCGAGTTGTTGGCGGCTTCGAAGCAGGCGCTCCAGGACCTCGCGACCGACGCCACATCCACGCGCATCCAGATCGTCGGTTCGGCGCATGGCGGCGACGGACCGCGTCCCGCCAATCGTGCGCATCGCTTGCACGACGGCGCCGTGCACGACCTGTACGACAAGGTGCACCTGTTCTCGCCGACCGCCGAATCCGTATCGTTCACCGCTGGAACGAGCGCGCCTCCGGTCTTCGAGTGGTGCGGGTTCCAGATCGCCGTCGTCATCTGCTACGACCTGCGCTTCCCCGAACTCGTACGCGCGGCGTTCCGTGCCGGTGCCGAGGTGATCTGCGTCGTCGCGCAATGGCCCCAGCCGCGCGACCTGCACTGGAACGGCCTGGTCGTCGGACGCGCGGTCGAAAGCCAAGCCTACGTCGTCGCGTGCAACCGTGTGGGCACGTCCGTCGTCGGACGCCGTGAACTCGAACTTGTGTTCCCCGGTCTCGCACGCATCGTGTCACCGGGTGGCGAGACGCTCGCGTTGGGCGGCGATCGCGCGGAGCTCGTCGTCGCGGACCTCGACGTGGATGTCGTGCGCGAATTGCGTCGTGCCGTGCCGGTCGCCCGCGACGAGCGTCGCGACCTGTACGTGACGTGGGCGAACGAGCAGCCTGGATAGACAACTTCCCCGGGCTTCTTTAAGGCCCGGGGAAGTCGCTCTGTCTATCTCTTCAACTCTGTTCGGTGCGCCGTCATGGCGCGGGGTCGTTCAGACGACGGGCAAGGGCCCGCCACCGATGACCGGTGGCGTGTCGCCTTTCGGGCGAGGGCCAGGTCCGCCGGGCACGTGCAGGACCAGGTCACCGGTCGGCTCCGTGCGGCGTACGCCGTCCTCTTGGTCGTTCTTGGAGCCGCAGTAGCTCTCCAACGTCGCGTTGTTCTGGACGATCCAGAGCGCGCCACCCTCGTCGATGATGTCGGACACCTGATGGGCGCCGGAGTCGATGCGGGTCGGGGAGATGCAGACCACTTCGACCCAGACGTCCGCCTCGTCGTCACCTGCGTGGCCGAACGTCACGGTTCCACCGGGTGCGAGGCGCAGCGTCGACAGGACTCCGAGTTCTTCGGATCCGAAGACGAGGACGGCGATGTCGAAGGACGTGTTCGTCGCGACGAAGTGCGTCTCGTTGGCCTGCAGCACGACGCGCACGTCGGACTGTTTCAGCGCGTCAGGCGTCGCGACCGGCTCGGGAGCGTGGACGGACGTGTGAGCGGCGCAGAGGGCCAGGGTGAGTGCGGTGAGCATCGGGGTCTTCACCCCGAACAACCGGGGTGACGAGCCCTATCGACGCCCTCACCCGATGCCTTGAGGATTCCGTGGCGGTCGCCTCGAAATCGTCCTTCCTGGGCCCAACAGGGCCGATTTCAGTGGGTCCGATTCACCTGGAGCGGACTCCACCTGCGCCACTTCAGTCGCGTCCGACGGCGCGGAAGGCCGCCGCGTCCGCGTCGCCCCAACCGGCTTCGCGCACGGCCGCGCGACCGATCCGAGCGGCCACCGCGGGGCTTGCGCCTCGGTCCAGCGCACGGTGCAGCGCGAGCGAGAAGTGCTGGGCGGCACCATCGTCCACCGGCCAGAGCGTGACGACGAGGTTGCGCGTGCCGGACGTGAGGAAGGCGCGGCCGAGCCCGAACAGGCCCTCCGCGTCCAGCAGCGTGCCGTCACCGGTCGCGCACGCCGCCAGCACGACGAGAGCTTTGGGTGCAGCTTCCGCCAGCACGTCCTCGGCACACAGCACCGCGCCGTCCGAGACCAACAATCCAACCGGTGCAAGAGCACCGCCGCCACACCGCACGTCGGTGACGAGGTGCGTGGCGACGTGCAATGCGTGCCCGTCGCGCAAGGCTTCGAGCAGCGACGCGCGCGTGAACGCAGTGCCCGTGCGCACGACCGCATCGGGATACTGGCGTGCCAGATGCGCCAGTTCCCGCGCTGCTCCAGGCAGTTCGGGCCACACGTCCCCGTCGCTCGAACGGTTCGTGTTCACCGGCGCGCCCAGCAGCGTCCAACGCATCGCGTTGCTCACCATCGCATCACCGGGTCGCGCCGCGGGCAGACCGGGCAGCACGTGCGGCGTCCAGCGACCGTCCAGTTCGTGATCGTTCACGGTCAACGTCGCGACGGGCAACGCTTCGAGAACGCCGTGCAACAAGAGCAACAAGCGCGCTTCCTCCGGAGCTTGCAGCAACCGTTCCGCGATCGGTGCGGGGATCAGCGTGTCCGAGCACTCGCGCGCCAAGGACTTCGCTCGTTCGCGGTCGCCGCTCTGCAATGCCTGTCGCAGGCGCTCGATCGCGCGCGCCATCACGCGTCGTCCGTGGGGCAGGTCGATGGCCAGCGCGTCGCCGCTGGGGTCCACGTGGATCACGATGCCGTCGTCGGCGCCGACCGCCACGTGCAACGTGCCCGCACCTGCGTTCGCGGCCCACGCGGCGATGTCCTGGGCCGTCGGTTCGAGTCCGGAACGCAGCGTTCGTGCGGAGCCCGCTTCCAGGGCCGCAGCGGCACCCAGGGCATCGCCCGTTCGTGCGCGCGCCCGGGCCAGGTGCACCAACGACTGCACGCCGAGCCACTCCCCGAACACGCTGCCTTGCGCGTTCGGGTCGGACCGAACGGCCGATTCGTGGGCGCGAGCGGCCTCGAGAGCTTGTTCGAGGGCTTCGCCGGCCTCCTGCGCACGGTCGTGCCGCAGCAACTGCGCGCCGATGGTCGAGAGCGCCTGCATGCGGCCGACGTCCGAGAACGAGCGCCAGTCCTCGAGCAGCACGAGCACGTCGTCGATGCGATTCTCGTGCGACGCCAGGTTCGCTGCGGCGAGCGCGGTGTCCTCGTCGTCGCCCGGTTCGCGATGTTGCAGCACGGCGCGCGCACCCTCGACGTCCCCGGAGCGCAGGCGAGCCGCGCAGACCAACGTCTCCCATTCGGCCAGGTGCCCCACGGCGATGGGGGGGAAGGACTCGAGCAGATCGAGTGCGGCATCCGGGCGGTCGGCGTGGAACCAGGTCAGCGATTGTTCGCGCGTGAGTGCCCACGATTGAGCGGGCTCGACCTCGTCGGCGAGTTCGCGGAGCAACCGATCGATCCCGGTCGGATCGCCGGCTTCGCGCGCGAGGACGATGAGCCCGACGAGTCCGGCTTCGACGTATGCGATCTGTCGGGCGTTGCGCGCGCGTTCGACGACGTCGCGAAAGCCCTTGGCCGCGCGGCGCCGTTGTCCGCACAGCGCGTCGGCTTCGGCCAGGACCCAACGCGGCTCGAGCTGCGGCGTGCGCTGGCCGGCGCGCTCGAACATCTCGATCGCGACGCGCGCGTGGGTGCGCGCACGTTCGAACTCGGCCTGTTGCGCAGCGAGCCCCAGACCGGAATCACGTTGCGCTCGGACGACGGCGAGGTGAGCGATCAGAGCATGCCCGCGCGCCGCGGAGCTGAAGTCGGCACGCGGCGTGACCTCGTCGACGAGGGTCTCGAGCTCCTGCAACAACTCGGCGCGCATCGTCGGCCAATCCGCATCGTCGAGGCGGCCGGTCCAGCCTGCCTGGACGACCTGGGCGTGCAGCTCGAAGAAGCGCAATTCGTCCTGTACGCCCTGGATTCGGGCATCTGGGTCCAGGTCGAGATAGAACGCCGCGACCGCAGGAACGTCGTGCCGAGCGTGATTCTGGGCCAGGCGGTTGGCGCATGCACCGAGTTGGGTGCGCACGTCCTCTGCGCCGTGCCGCCAGCGTCCGAGCAACGTCACGAAGGTGTCCAGCTCGGACGCAAGGTCGTGCGTGCTGGTGGCGTGATCACCTTGCGGCGTCGGAGGGAGCGAGCCGTTCGACACGGCGCTCCCCAGCGCAGCCAGCGCCAAGAGATGCATCCCGAACGCGACGGACACGGACGCGACCTAGCGCTGGGGTGCGCGACCGAGGTACGCGTCGCGCTGGGGGCTCGCGGGCAATCCGCGGGCGGCGCGTCGGGCGTCGGTCACGTGGCCGGCGTCGTGCAGCAGTTGCACGCGCCGCAAACCGAAGGCCGCGCGGAGTTCGAGGCGCAGGTCCTCGTTGTCGACGACGCGGAACTCGCGCTCGCCCAATGGACGTTCGAGGCCGCCCACGGTCGCCCAGGCTTCCCAGGTGTAGTGGCCTGGTCCGAACTCGTTCGTGGCGAGGAAGATCGGTTCGGTGTTCGTCGACTCGAGAACGGTTTCGCCGTCCCCGAAGGCGCTGCCATCGGTGGTGCGGACACGCAGTCGATATTGGTCGGCGCCTTCGACGGCGGTGACCTCGAAGCGCGGCGAGGCCGCCCAGTCGAGGCCGTTCGCGGCGGTCAGCACGGGACCGCGCGGGAAGAGCAGATCCGTCTCCGCCGCGCCCCGCAGGACAGGCTGCTGGGGCCAGGCGGCGGAGACGGGTCCACCACCGAGTTGCCAGACGACTCCGATCAGGACGAGGGCGGCCGCCGCCATGGGGATCCAGCGGCCGACGTTCCGCGCGACGAGTCGCAGCGGTCGTTTCGGGGCTCGGGGGGCTTCCTCATCGAGGAGGAAGGGGGGCGGCGGGGTGCGCTCGAGCGACCCGACGAAACCGGCGCAGCTGGGGCAGAGCTCCAGGTGGGCGCGCAGTTCGAGGGTGCGATGGGGCGTCAGGACAGGCCCACCCGGCCCACCGGCCAGGTCGAACAGGTCCTCGGAGGGCGGGCAGGATTCGAGGGCATCCACGCCGCCGGTCAACTCGGCCTCTGCATCCCGCACGCGAGCCAGCTTCGATCCCGTGGCCGGGTTCGAGGCGAGCGCTTCCAAGTCCCAGGGGGGGAGCTCGTCCCAGCGTGCCAACCGCTCCACGAGGGAAGCGTCGGCCAACGGCCCGGGGGGGGGGACGGAAGCTTGCTGGGGGTCTTGGGGGTCGCGGGGATGCATCGGCAAGGTGGATTCCGTAGGCCGCTGGAAGACTGGGGCCAATGGATGGGAGAAATCTCCGGTGCGCCGATGCGCGCCGTGACGGGGGTCGGGATCGAGCGGACTCATAGGCCGACCTCCTCCTTGGCGTAGTGGCTGAGCAGTTCGCGCCTGAGGTTCACCGTGGCCCGGCGGAGACGATACTTCGTCTGCTCGAGCGAGATGTGAAGGGTGCCCGCGATGTCACCCAGGGTCTCGCCCTGGACGAAACGCAGGTCCAGGAGCGCCCGTTCCTGGGGTTCGAGCTGGCAAAGGGCCTCACGCACCGCGGAGCCGAGTTCGAGGGTGCCGGCGACCTCCTCGGGCCCGGGCCGCTCGTCCGCACGATCGGGCATGTCCCCGCCCACGGTGTTGAGCCGCGGTCGTCTGCGGGCACCTTCCTTGCGCTTCAAGTCCACGCAACGGCACCAGGCGACGCGATAGAGCCAGGTCCCGAGGGAGCCTTTGTTCGCGTCGTAGGTCGAGCGATCGAGGCGCTCGAGCACGAATACGACGAGGTCCTGGTAGAGGTCCTCGCGTGCGGCCGCATCGGTCTCGAAGTGACCGATGCAGTGATAGAAGAGGGAGCGATAGCGTGCGAGGAACGCCTCGACGGCGACCTCTTCCCGGGCTTTCAGCCCCTCGACGAGCTCCAGTTCGGCTGTGGCTTCCACGTAGGAGGGGCTCCAGGGTCCCCTTGGGACATAGGAGAGGAATTTCGCACGCGGGATGCAACCGCGCTCTCCGTGGAGCGGTTCCCGGAGGTGGCTACCCCAGGGCGGGTGGTGGTTGGCGGTGGGTGCCGCGCTTCCGTGACGGGCGCCCCCCTGCGCCCGTGAATGGGGCTCACGGTATCCCCCGGCCCACTTCCCCCGGAATCCCCCCTCCCTCGACCCCTGACCCCCCGCCCAGGAAGCCCCCCAGGCAACCCCGAAGATGAAGCGCGTTGAAGACCCGTTTGAACCCCCGTTGGGAGTGGGCCGCGTCCCCTCATCACGCTAGAATGGCCCGTTCGATCTGCGCGAATCCAACTCTCCGGTGGACCCCCGCAGCTCCGCGCTCTCCCCCCGGCGCACGTCCGATCGCACCCCGCTCCCCAGCCTCCCGGTGCCTGATTTCGGACGCCTCATCCAGCACCCAGACTCGTACCCCACGCTCCCTTGAAGGACGTCGTCATCGCCAGCGCCTGTCGGACCCCGATCGGCCGTTTCCAGGGCACCCTTTCCTCGTTCCGCGCTCCCGAACTCGGAGCCTTCGCGGCAGCCGAGGCCATGCGTCGTGCGGGCATTCAGCCCGACGCGATCGAGGAGTGCATCTTCGGCAACGTCCTCAGCGCAGGCCTGGGTCAGAACCCGGCGCGCCAGGTCGCGCGGGCCGCGGGCGTGCCCGATTCCGTCGGTAGCCTCACGATCAACAAGGTCTGCGGTTCCGGCCTCAAGGCCGTGATGCTCGCCGCCCAGGCGATTCGCGCGGGCGACGTCGACTGCGTTCTCGCGGGCGGCATGGAAAGCATGACCAACGCGCCCTACCTGTTGCCGCAAGCGCGCGAGGGCGTGCGCCTCGGTCACGGCCAGCTCGTCGACTCGATGGTCCACGACGGACTGTGGGACATCTACAACGACTTCCACATGGGCATGACCGGCGAGGCCGTCGCGAACAAGTACGAGATCTCGCGCGAGGAACAGGACGCGTTCGCCGTCGAGAGTCATCGCCGCGCAGCAGAGGCCGAGGACGCGGGACGCTTCGACGCCGAGCGGTTCACCGTCGAGGTGCCGCAACGCAAGAAGGACCCGATCGCCTTCTCCAAGGACGAGGGCATTCGCCACGACGCGACGCTCGAGGGCATGGCCAAGTTGAAGCCCGCCTTCGACCGCAAGAACGGCAGCGTCACCGCCGCCAACGCGTCCAGCATCAATGACGGTGCCAGCGCGCTGGTCGTGATGAGCGCGGACCGCGCCAAGTCGCTCGGCGTCAAGCCGCTCGCCAAGATCACCGGCTACGGCTCGGGTGGTTGCGCGCCCGAGTGGGTCATGATGGCTCCCGAACTTTCGATCAACGGACTCGCGGCCAAGCAAGGTCGCAAGCCCGCCGATTACGACCTGCACGAGATCAACGAGGCGTTCAGCGTCGCGGCCATCGCGCTGCGCCGCGTGCTCGACCTCGATCCCGAGAAAGTGAACGTCAACGGTGGCGCGGTCGCCCTCGGTCACCCGATCGGTGCCAGCGGCGCGCGCATCCTCACCACGCTGCTCCACGCGATGCAGCAAAAGGACGTGACGACCGGCATGGCGTCGCTCTGCCTCGGTGGCGGCAACGCGGTCAGCATGGCGGTCGAGAGGATCAACTGATGTCCGCTTACTACGACAAGGTGGCCGTCGTCGGAGCCGGCACCATGGGCAACGGCATCGCCCAGGTCTTCGCGCAATCGGGCAGCCAGGTGCTGCTCATCGACGCCGCGGAAGCCGCGCTCGACAAGGGCGTGGCGACGATCGAAACGAACCTCGGTCGCCTCGTCAAGAAAGAGCGCATGACCCAGGCCGACGCCGATGCCGCACTCGCGCGCGTTTCGAAGTCGACGCAACTGACGGACGTTTCCGACCAGAAGCTCGTCGTCGAAGCCGTCAGCGAGCGCGAGGACCTGAAGGCGATGATCTTCAAGACCCTCGACGAGGTCGCCGCGCCCGACACGATCCTGGCGTCGAACACGTCCTCGATCTCGATCACGACGATCGCCGCGAACACGAAGCGCCCCGAGAAGGTCATCGGCATGCACTTCATGAACCCGGTGCCGATCATGAAGCTGGTCGAGGTCATCAAAGGTCACGAGACCGACGACGCGACGCTGAAGTCCGTGCTCGAATGCTCCGAAGCGCTCGGCAAGACGCCCGTGGACGCGAACGACTACCCGGGTTTCGTGTCGAACCGCGTGCTGATGCCGATGATCAACGAGGCGATCTTCTGCCTGATGGAAGGCGTCGCCACGAAAGAGGGCATCGACACCGTGATGAAGCTCGGCATGGCGCACCCGATGGGTCCGCTCCAGCTCGCCGACCTGATCGGCCTCGACGTCTGCCTCGACATCCTCGAAGTCCTGCATGGTGGACTCGGCGACGACAAGTATCGTCCGTGCCCGCTGTTGCGTCGCATGGTCGCCGCGAAGTCCTTGGGTCGTAAGACCGGCAAGGGCTTCTACGACTACGAATAGGACGCGGCTCCTCCCGCCACGCCTCCGCACACCCAACACCTCAGATAGCACCGAACGATGGACTTCGAACTCACCGAAGAGCTGGCCATGATCCGCGACATGGCCCGCGAATTCGCCCAGCAGGAACTCCTGCCGCGCGCCACCAAGCACGACCGCCAGGGGTTCATCGATCCCGAGGTCTTCCAGATGATGGGGGACCTGGGCATCTGGGGCTTGACCGTTCCGGAGGCCTACGGCGGCACCGAGGTCGGCAACCTGGCGTTGTCGCTCGTGCTCGAAGAGATCAATCACGCCTGCGCGTCGACCGGCGTCACGGCCTCGGTGCACGGTTCGCTCGTGTGCTCGACCTTGGTCAAGCATGCGTCGGACGCGATCAAGCAGGAGTGGTTGCCCAAGCTCGCCACGGGTGAAGTCATCGGCGCGTACTCGTTGTCCGAAGCCGCTTCCGGTTCCGACGCGGCTGCGCTCGAGGCCACCGCGGTCCAGGACGGCGACGAGTGGGTGCTGAACGGCACCAAGCTTTGGGTCACGTCGGGCGAACAGGCGGGCATGTTCCTGACCTACGTCCGCACCGATCCGACGGTCAGCAAGGCCAAGGGCATCACCGCCTTCGTCATCCCGCGCGATACGCCGGGCTTCACGGTCGGCAAGAGCGAGAAGAAGACGGGCCTGCGTGGCTCGTCCACGAACGAGTTGATCCTCGACAACGTGCGCCTCTCCAAAGATCGCATCGTCGGCGAACTCAACCGCGGCTTCCACGTCGCGATGGACGCGCTCGACGGCGGCCGGATCGGCATCGCTTCCCAGGCGGTCGGCATCGGTCGCGCGTGCCTCGAGGCGTCCGTGAAGTACGCCAAGGAGCGCGAGCAGTTCGGCAAACCGATCGGCCAGTTCCAGGCGATCCAGTGGAAGCTCGCCGACATGTCGACCAAGCTCGACGCGTCGCGCATGCTGACGCACAAGGCGGCGTGGATGCGCGACAACGGCCAGGACTGCGGCCAGATGGCCAGCCAGGCCAAGCTGATGTCCTCGATCACCGCGAACTTCTGCGCGGACGAGTGCCTGCAGATCCACGGCGGCGCGGGCTACACCGACGACTTCCACGTCGAGCGTCTGTTCCGCGACGCGCGCGTCACCGAGATCTACGAAGGCGTGACGGACATCCAGCGACTCGTGATTGCACGCAAACTCCTCGTCTAGCGAATGAGCGCTTCCCCTTCGATCTCCACGAGACTCCTGGACGGGCAGCGCACAGCGCTCGCCCGTCTGATCTCGTGGGCCGAGAACGGGGACGCACGGTTTCCGAGCGCGCTGCTCGAGATCAAGCAGCGCCTCGGTCGGGCCGCGCGCACAGGCATCACCGGTCCGCCCGGCGCCGGCAAGAGCACGCTGACCAACGAACTCGCGCGTCACCTGCGCACGACCGAGAAGACCGTCGGCATCCTCGCCGTCGACCCCTCCAGCCCGATCACCGGTGGAGCCCTGCTCGGTGATCGCATTCGCATGGAGGATCGCACGACCGACCCTGGCTGCTTCATCCGTTCGATGGCCAGCCGCGGCAGTCACGGCGGCATCGCGCGCGCCACGGTCGATGCGCTGGACGTGATGGACGCGTTCGGCTTCGACGAGTTGATCGTCGAGACCGTCGGCGTGGGGCAGGCCGAGTACGACGTGGTCGGGGCCGCCGATACGGTCGTCGTCGTGCTGTGCCCGGGCGCTGGCGACGGCGTCCAGGCGATGAAGAGCGGCTTGCTCGAGGTCGCCGACGTGCTCGTCGTGAACAAGAGCGACATGCCCGGCGCCGATCGACTCGCCAAGGACCTGGCCGAGTCGGTGCACATCCGCACCGCGCCCGCGATGGGCAAGAGCGCCGTCCCGGCCTGGGTGCCGCCCGTCGTGTCGTGCAGCGCCGCCAAGGACGAGGGCATCGACGACGTGCTCGCCGCGATCGCCCAGCACCGCGCCTTCCTGATCGACGACCTGGCCGGACACCGCGCGATCAAGCGCGCGAACCAGGTCCGCCACGTCGTCACCGAACACCTGGACGAGGCCATCTGGGGCACGGCCGGCTGGACCGACTGGGTCGCGGACGAGGTTCGCGGCGGGTCGACCGCCTACGAAGCCGCCGCCGCCGTGCTCGCCCACCTCGTCCCCGCGCTGCCCATGGCGGGAGCGCACGGAGCCAAGGAGCCTTCCGTATGACCGAGACCATCCACGCGACCGACGCCACCGCTGCCTGGCAGGCGGCCATCGCCAAAGCCAAGCTGCGCGAGGCCGACTTCAGCACGCTCTCCGGCGTGCCGCTCCAGCCGGGCTACACGCCCGAGGACGCTCCGCTCGACTACGCGAACGACCTGGGGCATCCCGGCCAGTTCCCGTTCACGCGCGGCGTGCATCCCACGATGTACCGCGGGCGCTTGTGGACGATGCGCCAGTTCGCGGGCTTCGGCACGGCGGTCGAGACCAACGAACGCTTCAAGTTCCTGCTCGACCACGGCCAGACCGGCCTGTCCGTCGCGTTCGACTTCCCGACCTTGATGGGGCGCGACTCGGACGACGAGATGTGTCTCGGCGAGGTCGGCCAGGTCGGCGTCGCGATCAGTTCGCTGGCCGACATGCAGCGCCTGTTCGACGGCATCCCGATGGACCAAGTGTCGACGTCGATGACCATCAATGGTCCGGCGCCGATCCTGCTGGCGTTCTACATCGCGTGCGCCGAGCGCAACGGCGTCGATCCCAAGCTGCTCACGGGCACCGTCCAGAACGACATCCTGAAGGAGTACCAGGCGCAGCACGCTTGGCTCGTCGCGCCCGAGCCGGCGCTGCGGATGATCACCGACGTGATGGGCTACTGCTCGACGCACGTGCCCAAGTGGAACACGATCTCGATCTCGGGTTATCACATCCGCGAAGCCGGCTCGACGGCCGCGCAAGAGCTCGCGTTCACGCTGGCGAACGGCATGGAGTACGTGCGCCGCGGTGTCGCCGCGGGCCAGGACGTCGACGACTTCGCGCCGCGCCTGTCGTTCTTCTTCGACAGCCACCTCGACTTCTTCGAGGAGATCGCCAAGTTCCGCGCCGCCCGTCGCATCTGGGCGCGCAAGATGAAGAACGAGTTCGGCGCCAAGGATCCGCGCAGCTGGATGCTGCGTTTCCACACCCAGACCGCCGGCGTCTCGCTCACCGCGCAGCAGCCCGAGAACAACATCGTGCGCACCGCGTACGAAGCGCTCGCCGCCGTCCTGGGTGGCACGCAATCGCTGCACACGAACTCGATGGACGAGACGCTGTCGCTGCCCACCGAGAAGGCGGTCAAGATCGCGTTGCGCACGCAGCAGGTGCTGGCCGAGGAGACCGAGGTCGCACACGTCGCCGATCCCTTGGCGGGCAGCTTCTTCGTCGAAGCCGCCACCAACCGGATCGAAGCGGAAGCGGAAGCCTACTTCCAGGCCATCGAAGAGCGCGGCGGTGTCGTGCCCTCGATCCAGGACGGCTACTTCCAGAAAGAGATCCACGAGTCGGCGGTGATCTACCAGCGTGCGACCGAACGCGGCACCAAGCGCATCGTCGGCGTGAACTGCTTCGTCGAAGGCGAAGCCGCGCCTGACATCGACATCCACCGCATCCGGCCCGAGGCCGAGTTGGAAGCGCGCGCGAACCTGGCCAAACTGCGTTCCGAACGGGACGAAGCGCGCGCGACCCAGGAACTGGCGAACATCCGCGAGGCCTGTCGCGGTGACGCGAACCTGCTCGAGCGATTCATCGCCGCAGCTCACGCCGATTGCACGCTGGGCGAGATCGCCCAGGTGCTGCGCGAAGAGTTCGGCGAATTCAAGGAGCCGAAGATCCTCTGATCCTCGGCCCGACCACGAACCATCCCCCCACACCTAGCTCCCCCCGCACCCTAGACCCATGACCGACAGAAGGATCCGCGTCCTCGTGGCGAAACCCGGCCTGGACGGACACGACCGAGGCGCGAAGACCGTCGCCAGCGTGCTCCGCGACCATGGCATGGAAGTGATCTACACGGGCCTCCACAAGACGCCCGACATGATCGCCGAGATCGCCCTCCAGGAGGACGTCGACGTCGTCGGCCTGTCGATCCTGTCCGGCGCGCACATGGCCCTGTTCCCGCGCGTGCGCGAGGAGCTGGTCAAGCGGGACATGGGGCACGTGTTGCTCGTCGGCGGGGGCATCATCCCCGAGGACGATCGCACGAACCTCGAGCAGGACGGCTTCGCCAAGCTGTTCGGTCCGGGGACGAACACCGACTCGATCGCCGAGTACATCCAGGCCGAGATGAAGACGCGCTGGGCTGCCGAAGGGGTCGACGCATGAGTTCCAGTTCCGACCGCGACATCCTCAACATCGAGGAAGCCGCCGCCCTGCTCGGCGTCTCCGTGAAGACCTTCAACAAGGTGCTGCACTCCGAGGATCTCCCCGCGCGCAAGATCGGCCGCGAATGGAAGTTCTCGCGCCAGGCCCTGATCGATTGGGTGGGCAGCGGCCGCAGCAGAGAGTTCTACCGCGAGTCGTCCCTGGCACCTTCGGACGGCGCCGATGGCGACCGCCGCACCGCCGGCTGGCGCATCGAACATTGATCCCGAGTCCGCACCGTATTCCTTTCCAAGACGTATCCGACGCCGCTGGCGTCCAGCTTCGAACCGCATGACCACTGCCACCACGACTCCCATCCTCGACGGCTTCGACCTCACCGAGGAACAGACCATGATTCGCGACATGGTGCGCGAATTCGCGGTCAGCGAACTCGCACCGATCGCCGCCGAGATCGACGAGACGCACACCTTCCCCAAGTCGTCCTGGGACAAGATCGTCGAACTCGGGCTGCCGGGGATTCCGTTCCCCGAGTCGCTCGGGGGCTCCGACGGCGGCACGCTCGCGTATGCGATCGCCGTCGAAGAGATCAGCCGCGTCTGCGGCTCGACCGGCCTGACCCTCGCCGCGCACGTCAGTCTCGGCACGTACCCGATCTTCGCCTGGGGCGGACCCAAGTTGACCGAGCAGTACGTTCCCGCGCTGATCCGCGGTGACTACATGGGCGCCTACGGCTTGACCGAGCCGGGCGCGGGCTCCGATTCGGGCGGCACGCGCACGACGGCGGTCCTGGATGGCGACGAGTACGTGTTGAACGGCCGCAAGTGCTTCATCACGAACGCCAACCATGCGGGCGTGTTCATCTGTACGGCCGTCACCGACAAGTCGCTCGGCTCGAAAGGCATCAGCGCTTTCGTCGTGCCGCGCGACATCGAGGGCTTCAGCATCGAGAAGGGCGAGCAGAAGCTCGGCATGCGCGGCAGCGATTGGGCGAGCCTCGTGTTCGAGGATGCGCGTATCCCCAAGGACCACTTGCTCGGTCCCGAGGGCGAGGGCTTCCTGACCTTCATGAAGACGCTCGACGGCGGACGCATCTCGATCGGCGCGTTGGCCTTGGGCCTGGCGCAGGGCGCGTACGACGAGGCCAAGAAGCACGCGTACGAGCGCGTCGCGTTCGGCGGTTCGCTCGCCAAGCAGCAAGCTGTTCAGTTCAAGCTGGCCGACATGGAGGTCCAGATCCAATGCTCGCGTCACCTGATCTATCACGCCGCGCGCAAGAAGGACCAGGGCGTGCGCTACAGCAAGGAGGCCGCGATGGCCAAGCTGCACTCGTCCGAGACCGCCATGAAGGTGACCTACGACGCGATCCAGATCCTCGGGGGCTACGGCTTCAGCCGCGAGTACCCGGTCGAGCGCATGTGGCGTGATGCCAAGCTTTGCACCATCGGCGAAGGCACCAGCGAGATCCAACGTCTCGTCATCGCACGCGCCATCGACCGCGAAGTGTAGGCCGCGAAGGGCTGAGCCATGACTTCGAAGCGCGCGCCTCGAACCATGCGAGTCGGTGACTGGACGCTGACGCCCGTTCCGGACCGGAGCTTCCGCTTGGACGGCGGCGCCATGTGGGGCGTCGTGCCGGCCACGATGTGGCGCGCGCTGACCCCGCCGGACGAGTCCAACACGATCCCCCTCGCGTTGAACTGTTTCCTGGCCGAGCGTGGCGACGACGTCGTCCTGATCGAGGGCGGCATCGGCGATCGTTGGAACGAGAAGCTGACCCGCATCTACCGGATCACCGACGATCCTGGCATCGAGGCCTCGCTCGCGGCCGCCGGTCGGAAGGCGTCGGAGATCACGTCCGTCGTGCTGACGCACTGCCATTGGGACCACGCGGGTTCGCTCGTCGTGCAGGACGGCGAGGCGTTGCGTCCGCGCTTTCCGAACGCACATCATTACGCGCCCGAGATCGAGGTCTCCAACGCGCTGAACCCCGATCCCGTGCGGCGCGCGTCGTACCGTGCGGACGACGTGCAGCCCTTGCTCGATGCCGGTCTGCTCTCGACCTACACGGGCGGCAGCGAAGTGCTGCCGGGCATCACACCCCACGTCTTGGGCGGTCACAGCGACGGCTCGTCCGTGATCCGCATCGGCGCGGACGACGACGGCGCCATCTTCTGGGGCGACGTGGTGCCGACCACGCATCACATCCAACCGGCCTACATCATGGCCTACGACATCGACGCCGCACGCTCGTTCGAGGCGCGCGCCGAGTGGATCGCCAAGGCTGCGGACGCCGGCTGGCTCGGTTGCTTCTATCACGACCCGGACCGGCCCTTCGGCTACCTGGAGCGCGACGGGAAGCGATACCGTTGCACCGCTCCGGACCAGATGACGGTCTGATGCGCCTGGTCTCGCTCTGCCCCAGCTTGACCGAGCTCGTCTTCGACCTCGGCCGCGGCGCTGACCTGGTCGGGATCACGCGTTGGTGCGTGCACCCGGCCGACGAGGTCGCGCGACTCGAGACGGTGGGGGGCACCAAGGACCCCGACGTGGCGCGCATCGTCGCACTGGCCCCGGATCTGGTCCTGATGAACGACGAGGAGAATCGGATCGAGGATGCGGACGACCTGCGCGAGGCGGGCCTCGCCGTGCTGTCCAGCCTGCCGCGCACCACCGGCGACACGGCGGCGATGGTGCGCAGCATCGCGGCGGCCCTGGAGCGCATCGATGCCGGGGAATCCATCGCCTGCGACATCGAGTCGCGGACCGCCCGCGTACGGGCCGAGGCGGCCGGGAAGGACCCCGTTCGCTTCGCCTATCTGATCTGGCGCAAGCCCTTCATGGCTGCCGGAAGCGACACGTTCGCCAGTGCATTGCTGGGGCAGGCGGGTGGAACGAACGTTTTCGATGGATGCGAAGATCGCTATCCAGAATTCACTGCAGAGAAGCTTGCGGCCCACGATCCCGACGTCATCCTGCTCGGCTCCGAACCGTTCCCGTTCGAGGCTGCGCATGCGCTCGAACTCGCCGAAGCCACCCGTTTGCCGCGGAACCGCTTCGTCCTTGCGGACGGTGAACTCCTCTCCTGGCACGGCTCGCGCACTCCGCGCGGCATCGATTACGCGGAAGGCCTGATCCGGGCCGTTCGCGCTCAACGCTCCTGAACTTCGAACCGCAACAACATCATGTTCATCATTCCCTTGGGCCTCGCCGCTGCGCTGGCCGCCACGTCCGACGCCGCACCGAAGGCCACCGTTCCCGCCGAGACGGCTCCCCTGACCTACGAGTCCGCCTTCGCGCAGGACGAGGTCGAGGCCGCCCCCGCTCCCGCATGGACGGGTTCGCTCTCCGCGGGTTTGAGCACCACATCGGGCAACTCGAGTATCGACCGCGCATCCGTCACGGCTGACGCCGAGAAGAAGAACGAGGACCACCGCTGGACCGCCGGTGTGAACTGGGCCTACCAGAGTGCCAAGAACGCCGGCATCAGCCAGCGTCGTACGGAGGGCAACCTGCAGTACGACAAGTTCCTGGGAGGCTCGCTCTTCGCCTACGCCAACGTCGGCTTGCTCAGTGACTTCGCCGCCAACCTCGATCTGCGCACCAAGGTCGGTGTTGGTATGGGTAAGGACTTGGTCATGACCGAGACGTGGGAAGTGAATGGGGAGTTGGGTCTGTCGCACATCGACAGCGAGTTCGCCGACAACACATCCAACAAGTTCCTGGCCGCGCGCGTCGCGTACACCGCGAACCACACGCCGGGCGGGATCTTCTCGTTCGAGCACATGGGCGAGCTGTTCCCGAGCCTCGAGGATTCGGGGATGGTGGCCAAGTGGGACACGCGACTGAAGGCCAAGGTGAGCGACGCATTCTTCGCTCAGTTGCAGTGGGTCTTCGACTACAACAAGAAGCCGCCCGTCGGGAACAAGTCGGGCGACCACTTGCTCCTGTTGACGGTCGGCTGGACCTTCTAGGTCCACCTGGAACGACGCGCAACCCTGCGTTGCGAGGCGAACAGCGGCCGGGGAGCACGTGCTCCCCGGCCGCTGTTCCTCGTTTGAGCCACCTGCGCAGATGTGCGGGGGTCCTGCGTGATCCGGCGATTAACCTTCAGGTCTCGGCAAGGTACGTCCGGCTCCGTGAAGGGAACCGAACCGAAGAGCGCCCTCTCCTCGCTCGACCTACCCAAGGACTCATGACGATGAAACTTCAACTCGGCATCTCCGCCGCAACCCTGTTCTGCGCCGCGTCGCTTCCCACGGCCACGGCCCAGAACGGACCGCAAGGCCTGGGGCGCAGCCCCTTGCAGCGACCTCGACCCGTGCGCTCCACAACGCCCCAGCCGATGCTGGGACCGGTCGGGGTCTCCGCCGTTTTCCCCTTCGAGTACCGCACCATCGACGGTGTCGGCAACAACGTGGCGAACCCCGAGTGGGGCGCCTCGGACACGCCGATGTTGCGCATGGTCGCAGCCGACTACGCGGATGGAGCGTCCGCGCCCTCCGGCGCTTCACGACCGAACGTGCGTGAGATCAGCAACGCCGTGATCGCCCAGGTCGGTTCGATCCCGAACGCGGCCGGCGCGTCGGACTTCGTCTGGCAGTGGGGTCAGTTCCTGGATCACGACCTGGACGAGACTCCCGGTGGAGCGCAGCTCGAGACGTTCGACATCGACGTGCCCATGGGCGATGCGTGGTTCGATCCGTTCTCGACGGGAACGGCCACGATCCCTTTGAACCGCTCCGGCTACGACATGGTCCAGGGCGTGCGCGAGCAGGTGAACGCCATCACCGCCTATCTCGACGCATCCAACGTCTACGGGTCGGACGCCACACGGGCGCAGGCGCTGCGCACGATGGATGGGACGGGGCGCTTGCGGACGAGCCCGGGCGACCTCTTGCCCTACAACACGGTTGGGCTTCCGAACGCGCCGGACTCCTCGTCGACCCTGTTCTTGGCCGGGGACGTGCGTGCGAACGAGCAGATAGGGTTGACCACCATGCACACGCTGTTCGTGCGTGAGCACAACTACTGGGCGACTCTCCTGCTGAACCGCGGACCGATGCCCGGGGATCAGATCTACGAGTGGGCCAAGGCGATCGTCACGGCCGAGATGCAGGCGATCACGTACCGCGAGTTCCTCCCTGCCCTGTTGGGCCCGGGCGCGCTGCCCCCGTACCAGGGCTACCGGCCCCAGGTGGACGCTTCGATCGGCAACCTCTTCGCGACCGCGGCCTACCGGTTCGGGCACACCATGCTCTCGCCGCAGCTGCGTCGCCTCGAGGCCGATGGTTCGACGCATCTGGCGGGGGATCTGCCTCTCGCGAACGCGTTCTTCGATCCGACGCAGCTGACCAGCATCGGCCTCGAGCCGTACCTGCGTGGCCTCGCGGATCAGACGGCCCAGGAGATCGACGGACAGATCGTCGACGGCGTGCGCAACTTCCTGTTCGGTCCCCCCGGGTCGGGCGGGTTCGATCTGGCCAGCTTGAACATTCAGCGTGGTCGCGATCATGGACTTCCGAACTACAACGCTGTGTGTGTGGCCTACGGACGTCCGGCCGTGACGTCCTGGTCCCAGATCACCACGGATCCGGCTGCCCAAGCCCGGATGTCCAGCATTCACGCGGACGTCGACGACCTCGATCCTTGGGTCGGGCTCTTGTGCGAGGACCACGCTCCGGGCGCACTGGTCGGACCGACGCTGAAGGCGATCCTGACCGACCAGTTCGAGCGGATTCGTGACGGCGACCGGTTCTGGTACCAGAGCTACTTGCCGGCCTCGCTGGCGAGTCGCTTGGAGCGACAAACCCTGTCCATGATCATCCGCCGCAACACCGCGATCGGGGCCGAACTGCCGGACGACGTATTCCACGTCGGTCCCTGATTCCAGGCACCTGCGCCGGTCCGACCGTCAGGTCCGATCGACATCCCGCTTCCATCACGGGGCCATCGAGGAAACTCACCTCGGTGGCCTCGATTCTTGGGGATTCCGATCTCGGGCGGCCCAACGAACTGTCCGGAGCGAGCCAGGTGGCGGAGGACTCCGTTCCCCCGGAAGGGCAACCCCGACTCTGCTCGCAGGCGACACCGACGCAGAGTGAGCCCTGCGAAGGGCTGGAACCCTGAGAACGGATCAGAAGGGCAGGTCGAGTTCCGGCGGCAACTGGAAGACCACCGTCTCCGGTTGTCCTTCCTCTTCGACCGTCGT
>JAJDEX010000057.1 GCA_029259575.1 Planctomycetota bacterium
CCGGCGATCGCGCCACGCACGCCGGCGCGGATCAGCGCCTGCTCCCAGGCCAGCGTGTCGTCGATCAACGGGTCGTAGGCGCCCTGCGCGAAGACCTCGAACGACCGGCCGGTGGCCTCGAGCTTGCGGAACAGCGCCAGCGCATCGCACTCCTCGCGCTGGCGCATCAACGCGAACGTGCGCGGATAGCGCATCAGCAACACCGGCAGTTGCTTGGTGATCTTGGCCAGCGCGTGCAACCGTTCGTCGCCGATCGGCAGCAGGTTCCAGGTCGTGAACAGGTCGGGGTGCGCTTCGATCAGGGCGCGCTCGGGCGCGGTGATGCCTGCGCCGAACGCCATGTCGGGGGGGATGCCCTCGATCGCGTGACTGTCCTTCGCGAACTCCTCGCCCAGCTCGCAACCGGGTTGCGGATTGGCCAGGTGCAGCGACAGGTTCACGCCCGCACGCAACGACGCGTCGGCGCAGAAGTCCAGCGTGCGTGCGAGCGCCGCGTCGTCCTCGCCCGGCAGGCCCAGGATCAACGACAGGATCGGCACGATGCCCGCATCCGAACAGGCGTCGACCAAGGCCAAGCCGTCCAGGTCGTCGCGCATGCCCTTCTGGTTGCGGCGGCGCACCGCGGGGTCGGCGGACTCGATGCCGAACAGAACGCGGTAGGCGCCGGCGCGCGACATCGCTTGCAAGAGTTCGGCGTCCAGGTGATCGGCGCGGCAGCGTGCTTCCCACGGGACGGGTGCACCGGCGTCCTCCATCAGCTTGCAGAAGTCGAGCGCATGTAGCCGGTCGGCGCCGAACAGGTCGTGGCACAGGTACGCGTGCTTGGCACCAGCGTGCTCCTGCAGCGCCAGCACTTCCTTGGCCAGTCGTTCGGCGGGCAACGTGCGCGAGCGGCGGCTCCAGTACCGACCGATCGAGCAGAAGCTGCAGTCGTAGGCGCAGCCGCGGCCCGAGTCGATCGGCGTCAAGCCGTCGTCCTCGCCCGTGATCGCCTTGTAGTCGGTCAAGGGCGGAAGCATCCACCACGCGGCGTCGGCGACCTCGTCCAGGTCCTGGAGCATCGGCCGGTCGACCTCGCGCCGCGCCTCGCCGTCCGGCCCGCGCCACGTGACGCCGGGCACGCCGGCGAAGTCGTCGCGCGTCTTCATGGTGACCAGCATCTCGGTCGTCGTGATCTCCCCTTCGCCGCGCACGACCGCGTCGATGCAGGGGAAGCGTTCGATGAGGGCCGCGTCGATGCCGCCGCAGCCCGGACCTCCGAGCCAGATCGAGGCGTTCGGACGCTCGGCACGGTAGAGTCGCGCGATCTCCAGCGCCGCGGGCAGCGTCGCGCCCATCACCGACAGACCCAGGACCTCGAACGTCCCGCGCGCGAGCAAATGCTGCGCTGCCGAAGCGCACATCGAATCGTCCGAACTGATGTCCCCGGCGCCCATGCGATAGGCCAGGTCGTCGAGCTCGATGTCCACACCACACTGATGCAACTCGCCCCCGAGCCGGAGCAGGCCAGGAGGCGGCATCGAGTAGCCGAACGTGTCGGCGTGGGGGGACGAAGCGATGAGGACGCGCACGGAACAGATGGGACCGAAATTGTCCCGATGATTCCAGGGACGTCAGCCATCTACGCGCCGAATCGCGTGGCGTTGGATCCGAGGGCTGCGTTCTTCGACGATCCGGTCGGTCCGGCGTGGGCGGTGTCCTTGCCGAGAAGCCGTTCCGTGACCCGATCGAGCAGCGCGCCGGAGAGCCCCGTGGCCAGGTTCGCACCGGGCCAGCCAGACGGTCTGGTCCAGATCCTGACCTGGGGCCGTTCGAGGGCTCGATCCAGCGAGCGGATCCGGGAGCCATCCGAACCGCACGGCCGTTCATCGGTCCTCTCGCTGAACGGGCGAAGGGTGATCCCGTTTCACCATCGAATCGGAGTGACTATCAAAATCGGAGTCACGCGCAATTGACCCTTCGCCCATGGCTCCCGCACTGCGGCCTCACCGGGACTCGTGCCAGAACCCATCACGGGCTCGATGGACGAAACGGCGCCGTGACGACCTCGAAGGCGCCACGCGACACGGAATCCGATCGGGACGGATCTGGACATCCTCACGAGGGCTCCAGATGCTGTCCCCGTGAAAGTCCTGCACGTCGACGCGGAGAGTGGTTTCTCGGGGGGGGAGGTCCAGGTCTTCCTCCAGATCGAGGAACTCGCGCGTCGTGGAGTCACCAACGTGTTGGCCGCGCCGGCCGACAGCCGCGCCCTCCAAGAGGCCCGCGCTCGAGGCATCGCCGCCGAGCCCGTGTCCATGCGCGGGGACCTGTCGCTCGGCTCCGTGCTGCGTCTGCGAAGCATCCTGAAGTCCGGCGCCTTCGACGTCGTTCACCTGCACACCGGTCGCGCGACCTGGTTGGGGGGCATGGCCGCCTGGCTGGCAGGCGTCCCTGCGATCACGACGCGACGCATGGACCGGCGCGTGAAGCGGGGTTGGAAGACGCGCTTGATCTACGGCCGGTTCGTGCGCTGCGTCGCGGCGATCTCGCCCGGCGTGCGGGACGGCTTGCGGGCGGCGGGCATTCCGGACGAGCGCATTTACCTGGTGCCGGACGCGATCGATCCGCACGCCTGGGCCCCCGTTCGATCTCGTGACGACGTGCGCCGGGAGTTGCAGACCTCGAACGAGGCCTTCGTCGTCCTGACCTGCGGAGTCCTGGAGCGCCGCAAGGGCCACGACGTCCTGCTCGAAGCCGCCACGCGACTTCCCGACGTGCACGTCTGGATCGCGGGCACGGGTTCCGAGGCCCAAGCGCTCGCCGACCAGGTCGAGCGCTTGCACCTGGGGGGTCGTTTGCGGTTGCTCGGCGCGCGCAAGGACGTCGCCGACCTCCTGGGCGCCTGCGACCTGGTCGCGATGCCCAGTCGCGCCGAGGGCCTGGGCGTCGCGGCGCTCGAAGCCCTGGCCGCGGGCCGCGCGGTGGTCGCGAGTCGCGTCGGTGGGCTCGCGGACTTGATCCAGGACGACCGCACCGGTCGCCTCGTTCCGCCCGAGGACGCACATGCCCTCGCGAGCGCGATCGAGCGTTTCGCGAGCGATCCCGATCTGCTGCGACGTTGCGGCCTCGCCGGACCGACGCGCGTTTCCGAAGGGTTCCTCGTCGAACAGATGGT